>NZ_BAAAXG010000013.1 GCF_039535475.1 Streptomyces showdoensis
CGGTACGCGTGATCATCGGCGGTTGCCTCCGTCCGCGGGGGTGGTGACCGGGGGCAGCGGAAGGCCGGTGGCGGCGCGTCCGCCCTGCCGGAGGGTGCCCTCCTCAGGGGCCGGCGGCTCCTCGGGGCCCGGCGTCTCCTCGGGGGGCGTGGGGGGCGAGGTCGGTGTCTCGTCCCGGGGGATCAGGGGCGGGATGACCTCGGTGCCGGGGGCGGCGGCGAGGTGCAGGTAGGTGTTGAGGTAGTCGCCCTTGATGCCCCGCATCACCTCGTCGGTGAAGGGGTACGTGAGGAGGACCTGGAGCGAGTCGGGCAGGTCGGCACCGGCGTCGGCGAGTGCCTTCAGGGTCGGCGCGAGGGCCTTGAGGTCGGCGACCATGTCCTTCTTGCTGGAGTTGACGGTGGAGACGGCGACCCCGGAGAGGGTGTCCAGGGAGCGCAGCATGGTGATGAGGGAGCCGCGCTGGTTCTCCAGCGTCTTCAGGCCGGGCGAGAGGCCGGTGAGGACGGTGTCGATGTCGCCCTTGCGGCCCGCGAGGGTGGTGGAGAGCCGGTTGAGGGCGTCGAGGGCGCCGGTGATGTCCTCGCGGTGCTCGTCGAGGTTCTTCACCAGGGTGTCGACCCGGTTGAGCATGGAGCGGACCTCGGGTTCGCGGCCGCCGAGCGCCTTGTTGAGTTCGCGGGTGATGGTCTTGAGCTGGTTGACGCCGCCTCCGTTGAGGAGCAGGGAGAGGGCGCCGAAGACCTCTTCGACCTCGGTGTTGCGGCTGGTGCGGGCGAGCGGGATGACGGCGCCGTCGGCCAGGCGGGGGCCGTCGTCCCGGCCGGCCGAGGTCTGCCGGACGCCGTCCGCGCCGGTGCCGGTGCCCGTGCTCGTACCGGTGCGGAGGGGGGCGACGAGCTCGATGTACTTCTCGCCGAGGAGGCTGGACTGCTCCAGGCGGGCGTTGGCGTCGGCGGGCAGCCGGACGTCGCCGTTGATCCTGAGGGTGACGCGGGCGGTCCAGCCGTCGGGGCCCGGCTCGATGCGGGTGACGCGGCCGACGGCGACGTCGTTGACCTTCACCGCGGCCTGCGGCACGAGGCTGAGGACGTCGGTGAGTTCGGCGGTGACGGTGTAGGGGTGGGAGCCGAGGTCGGCGCCGCCGGGGAGGGGCAGGTCCTCGATGCCGTCGAAGCGGAACGGGGTGCCGGGCAGCAGGCCCCAGGACGGCCGCGAGGCCGAGGCCGAGGGCGACCGCACCGGCGGCTGCGGCTCCGGCGGCCCTGCGGGAGGGCAGTGCGCGCTTCGTCATCGCCGCTCCCTCCCGCCGCTCGTCGCGCCGCCGCCGGTGACCGGCAGCGGGAGCAGGGGGCCGCCCAGGCCGATCTCGTTGAGGTTGGCGCGGCCGGTGAGGGTGCGGGTGTCCCGGTCGTAGGCGTTGACGAGGTTGCCGGCGGCGAGCGGGGGCGGTGTCCAGGGCCTCGGCGAGGGAGGCGCGCTGGTCGACGACGGGTCTGGGTGAGGGGCACGAGCCGGGCCACGTTCTTCTTGAGCTCGCCCCGGTTCTCCTTGATGAAGGTCTTGACCCGGGCGAGGGCCTTGGCGAGTTCCTTGAGCGCGCCGGAGAGGTCGTCCTTGTTCTCGGCGAAATTAGCCGACGACCTCGTCGAGGCGTTCCTGGGCGGTCCGGACGTCGCCGTCCTTCTCCTTGAGCATGGTGGTGAAGGTCTGGAGCTGGCCGAGGGCGGCGAACAGGTCGTCGCTGCTGCCGTCGAGGGTCTTGGTGGCCTTGCCGAACTGTTCGATGGAGGTGCCGATGGCGGCGCCGTTGCCCTTGAGGTTCTTCGCTCCGGTGTTCAGGAGATCCGAGAGGGCTCCCTCTGCGTTGGCCCCCTTGGGTCCGAGGGCGTCGCCGAGCTCGGTGATGGACCGGTAGAGCTGGTCGATCTCGACGGGGACCCGGTTGCGGGAGGCGGGGAGTTCGGCTCCGTCGGCGAGGGCGGGGCCACTGCTGTAGGCGGGGGTGAGCTGGACGTAGCGGTCGGCGACGATGCTGGGGGCGACGACGACGGCGCGGGCGTCGGCGGGGACGCGGACCCCCTCGTCGAGGCGGAGCCGGACGCGGACCCGGGTGCCCTCCGGGCGGACCGATTCGACCTCGCCGACGCGGACGCCGAGGATGCGCAGGTCGGAGCCGGCGTAGACGCCGACCGCCTGGTCGAACCAGGCGGTGACGCTGGTGCCTTCGGCTTCGAGGACGCCCCCGGCGGTGAGGCCGCCGGCCGCGAGCACCACGAGGGCGACGCCCGCCACGAGGGGTTTTCTGGCTCTGGCCATCACTCACCGCTCCCTTGGGCGGCCGCCTTCTGCTTCGGCGGCATGCATCCGGTCGTGGGCTGGGAGCCCTCGGGCAGGTAGGTGCGGGGCACCACACCGCACAGGTAGCTGTCGAACCAGCGGCCGTTGCCGAGGGTGTTGCCGACGAGCCGGTAGTACGGGCCGACCAGCGCGAGCGTCTTGTCGAGCTGGCCGCTGTTCTTCTCCAGCACCGCGGTGACCCGGCCGAGGGCCTTCAGGGTGGGACCGAGCTGGCGCTCGTTGTCGCCGACGAGGCCGCTGAGCTCGGTACCGAGGGCGCGGCTGCCCTTGAGGAGGGAGCGGATGGCCTCGCGGCGCTTGCGGAGTTCGCCCAGGAGGGAGCCGCCGTCCTCCAGGAGGATCTCGAAGCTGGACTTCTTGTCCGCGAGGGTCTTGGTGAACCGGTTGCTGTTCTCCAGGAGGCGGGCGAGTTCGGCGTCGCGTGTGGAGACGGTCTTCGACAGGGCGGAGAGGCCCTCGGCGGCGCTGCGCACGTGCGGCGGGGAGTCCTTGAAGGTGTCGGAGATCGTCTCGAAGCTCTCGGCGAGCTTCTTGGTGTCGATGGCGTCGCTGGTGCGGCTGAGGTCCTGGAAGGCCTCGGTGACGTCGTACGGGGAGGTGGTGCGGGTCTGCGGGATGCGGGTGCCGGGGTTCTGGGGCGCGGAGCCGAGCGGGTCGAGGGCCAGGTACTTCTCGCCGAGGAGGGTCTTGACGGCGATGGCGGCGGTGGAGCGGTCGCCGACCCAGGCGTCGCCGACCTCGAAGGTGACCTTGACCTTGGGTCCGTCGAGGGCGACGCCGGTGACCTCGCCGACCTTGACGCCGGCGATGCGGACCTCGTCGCCGGTGTCGAGTCCGGCGGCCTCGGAGAAGTCGGCGCTGTAGGCGGTGCCGCCGCGGGCGAAGGGGAGCCGGTCGGCGTTGTAGGCGACGGCGGCGAGGAGGGCGAGGACGACCAGGCCGACGACGGCGACGGCGATCGGGTTGCGCTCCTTCACGGGCTTGAGTCCGGTGCGGGGGCTCATCCGCGGCACCTCGATTCGGTCACGGCGATGCCGGTCGGCGGCCTGGAGCCGTCGGAGGTGCCCACGCCGGTGACGCGTGCCTCGCACAGGTAGAGGTTGAACCAGGACCCGTAGGAGGAGAGGCGGGCGAGGGCGGTCATCTTGCCGGGGGTGTGGGCGAGGAAGGCCTCGATGTCGGGGGTGTGCGCGCCGAGGGTGCCGGAGAGGCGGCCGAGCTCGCGGATGTCCTTCTTGAGCGGGGCGCGGCCTTCCTGGAAGAGACCGGCGGTGGTGGTGGCGAGGTCGCCGACGGCCTGGACGGCCTGGCCGAGCGGCTTGCGGTCGGTGTTGAAGCCGGTGACGAGCTTCTGGAGGGTGACGACGAGGTCGTCGAAGGCGGCCTCGCGGTGGTTGATGGTGGTGAGGACGGTGTTGAGGTTGGTGACGACCCGGCCGATGACCTGGTCCTTGGCGGCGACGGTCCGGGTGAGGGAGCCGATGTGCCGCATCAGGCTGTCGACGGTGCCGCTCTCGCCCTGGAGCACCTGGACGAGGGAGTCGGCGAGGTCGTTGACGTCGGCGGGCGAGAGTCCCTCGAAGAGCGGCTTGAAGCCGTTGAAGAGGAGGGTCAGGTCGAGGGCGGGGGTGGTGCGGTCGAGCGGGATGGTGTCGCCGTCCCGGAGGGTGCCGGCGATCTCGCCGCTGCCCCGGCCCAGGGAGACGTACCGCTGTCCGACCATGTTGAGGTACTTGACGGCGGCGGTGGCCGAGCGGGGCAGGGCGCGGTCCTCGCGGACGGTGAAGGTGACCTGGGCGGTGCGGCGTTGGACCACGCGCACGTCGGTGACCTCGCCGACCTTGACGCCGGCGATGCGGACGGAGTCGCCCTTGACGAGTCCGGTGACGTCGGTGAAGAGCGCCTTGTAGGAGTGGGTCCGGGAGCCGACTCCGGTGTTGGCGATGCTGAGGCCGAGGACGGCGGTAGCGAGCGCCGTGACCAGGACGAAGACGAGGGACTTGACGAGCGTGCCGGTGAGTCCGCGGCGGCGGGTGTGATCGGTCGGGGAGGTCATCGCAGGGTCACCTCCGCTCCGCGGAAGGCGGGGCCGGCCAGCAGGCTGCTCCAGTCGGGCAGGTCGCCCGGGGCCGTGTGCGCGGCGGGGGCGAGGAGTTCGGTGACGAGGTCGTTCTCCTGCGGGGAGTTGGCCGGGCCGAGGTCCTGCGCGGCGGCCTCGGAGGAGCGCGCGGCGGGGGCGACGGAGGTGCCGAGGTAGGGCACGGGGTAGCAGCGGGGGCCGCCGCCGGAACCGTAGGAGGGGGTGTCGCGGCCGGGGACGTACGCGCCGCGCGAGGGCACGGTGGTGACCTCGACGTGGAGTCCTGGCCGGTCGGTGCCCTTGCCGAGTGCCTTGTCCATGGCGGGGACGAACTGGGCCAGGGTGCGCAGGGTGCAGGGGAAGGACGAGGAGTACGCGGCGAGGAGCTCCAGGGTCGGCCGGCTGGTGGCGCTGAGCCGGATGATGTTGTCCTTGTTCTGCCGCAGGAAGGTGGTGAGGTCCTGGGAGGTCCGGGTGGTGGCGCCGATGGACTCGGCGAGCCGGCTCTCCTGCTCGGCGAGGGTGCCGCTGGTGGTGGTGAAGTCGGTGAGCGCGGTGACGATGTCCGGGGCGGCGTCCGCGTAGAGGTGGCTGACCTTCACGAGTTCTTTCAGGTCGCGGTTGAGCGCGGGCAGTTGGGGGTTGAACTTCCGCAGGTGGGCGTCGAGCGTGGCGAGGGTCTCGCCGAGCTTCTCGCCGCGTCCTTCGAGGGCCTGGGAGACGGCCGAGAGGGTCGCGGAGAGCTTCTGCGGCTGGACGGCGGTGAGCATGGGCAGGACGTTGTCGAGGACCTGCTGGAGTTCGACGGCGTTGCTGGAACGGTCCTGCGGGATGACGGAGCCGGGGGCCAGCCTCCCGCCCGAGGAGGTCTCGGGCGGGACGAGGGCGACGAACCGTTCGCCGAAGAGGGTGGTCGGCAGCATCTGGGCGCGGACGTCGGCGGGGACGTGGTCCAGGGCGCCGGGCTTCATGGCGAGGGTGAGGCGGGCGCCTTCGCCGCTGGCGTCGATGGCGCGGACCTCGCCGATCACGACGCCCCGGAGCTTGACCTCGGCACCGAGGTGCATCTCGTTGCCGACGCTGCCGGCCTCGACGACGACCGGGTCGGAGTCCGTGAAGCGCTTCTGGTAGACGGCGACCGCGAGCCAGGCCAGCAGGGCGGGCACCAGCAGGAAGACGATTCCGGCGAGCCGGAGGCGGGTGGTCCCGCCGCGTGGGTCGCTCATCTCACCCCGCCACCTTCACAGTCGTGGTCGCGCCCCAGAGGGCCAGCGACAGAAAGAAGTCGGTGACGCTGATCAGCACGATGGCGTTGCGCACGGAGCGGCCGACGGCGATGCCGACGCCGGCGGGGCCGCCGGAGGCGCGGAAGCCGTAGTAGCAGTGGGCGACGATCACCATCACGCTGAAGATCAGCACTTTGAGCACCGAGAGGAGGACGTCCGTCGGGGACAGGAAGAGGTTGAAGTAGTGGTCATAGGTGCCCTGGGACTGGCCGTTGAAGAGGACGGTCACGTAGCGGGAGGCCAGGTAGGAGGAGAGCAGTCCGATCGCGTAGAGCGGGACGATGGCGACGACGCCGGCGATGATCCGGGTGGTGACCAGGTACGGCATGGAGCGGATGCCCATGCCTTCGAGGGCGTCGACCTCCTCGTTGATGCGCATGGCGCCGAGCTGGGCGGTGAAGCCCGCGCCGACGGTGGCGGAGAGGGCGAGTCCGGCGACGAGCGGCGCGATCTCCCGGGTGTTGAAGTAGGCGGAGACGAAGCCGGTGAAGGCGGCGGTGCCGATCTGATCGAGGGCGGCGTAGCCCTGGAGGCCCACGACGGTGCCGGTGAACAGCGTCATGGCGATCATGACGCCGATGGTGCCGCCGATGACGCCGAGCCCTCCGGAGCCGAAGGCGACCTCGGCGAGGAGCCGCTGCACCTCCTTGAGGTAGCGGCGCAGGGTCCGGGGGACCCAGAGCAGGGCGCGCACGTAGAACAGGAACTGGTCACCGGACCGGTCGAGCCAGGCGAACGGGGAGGCCATCGGCCTCAGCCTCCCTTCGGCGGGACGATCTGCAGGTAGATGCCCGTCAGCACCATGTTGACGAAGAACAGCAGGAGGAAGGTGATGACGACGGACTGGTTGACGGCGTCGCCGACGCCCTTGGGGCCGCCGCGCGGGTTGAGGCCGCGGTAGGCGGCGACGATGCCCGCGATGAACCCGAAGATCAACGCCTTGAGTTCGCTGATGTAGAGGTCGGGGAGCTGGGCGAGGGCGGAGAAGCTGGAGAGGTACGCGCCGGGGGTGCCGCCCTGGAGGACGATGTTGAAGAAGTAGCCGCCGAGGGTGCCGACGACGGAGACCATGCCGTTGAGGAGCACGGCGACGCCCATGGTGGCGAGAACCCTGGGGACGACCAGCCGCTGGACCGGCGAGACGCCCATGACCTCCATCGCGTCCAGCTCCTCGCGGATCTTGCGGGAGCCGAGGTCGGCGCAGATCGCGGAGCCGCCCGCGCCGGCGATCAGCAGGGCGACGATGAGCGGGCTGGCCTGCTGGATGACGGCGAGGACGCTGGCGCCGCCGGTGAAGGACTGGGCGCCGAGCTGCTGGGTGAGCGAGCCGACCTGGAGGGCGATGACGGCGCCGAAGGGGATGGAGACGAGGGCGGCCGGCAGGATGGTGACGCTGGCGACGAACCAGAACTGCTCGACGAACTCGCGGAACTGGAAGGGGCGTCGGAAGACGGCCCGGCTCACCTCGGCGGCGAGGGCGAAGAGGCGTCCGGTCTGCCGCAGCGCCCCGCCGATCACGAGCCGCTCCCGGCGGCCGGCTCGGTCAGGGCGGGGGCGCCGCCGCGCGCGTAGGTGTCCTGGATGGCGGTGCGGGCGGCGGGCGGGAGCTGGTCGAGCATGCCGAGGACCCGTTCCCGGCGGCGCGCCACCGCGGCGCGCGGCGGGAGGCCGGGCGAGGGTTCCAGCTGCGGCACGATGATGCGGGGGCCGGCCGTCAGGTGCGGGGCGGCGGCGTCGGCCTCGGCGGCGAGGGTGGCGGCGTCCTTCTCCTCGGACATGCCGATGGGCCCTTCGCGGCGGCCCGCGAGGAACTGGGTGACGACCGGTTCCTCGCTGGTCAGGAGGACTTCGCGGGGGCCGAAGGTGACCAGGTTGCGCCGGAAGAACATCCCCATGTTGTCGGGGACGGTGGCGGCGATGTCCAGGTTGTGGGTGACGATCAGCATCGTCGCGTCGATCCGCGCGTTGAGGTCGATGAGGAGCTGCGAGAGGTAGGCGGTGCGGACCGGGTCGAGGCCGGAGTCCGGCTCGTCGCAGAGGACGATCTGCGGGTCGAGGACGAGGGCGCGGGCCAGACCGGCGCGCTTGCGCATTCCACCGCTGATCTCGCCCGGGAGCTTGCCCTCGGCGCCGAGGAGGCCGACGAGGTCGATGCGCTCCATGACGATGCGCCGGATCTCGGACTCCCGCTTGCGGGTGTGCTCGCGCAGCGGGAAGGCGATGTTGTCGAACAGGGTCATGGAGCCGAAGAGCGCCCCGTCCTGGAACATGAGGCCGAAGAGCTTCCGGGTCTCGTAGATGTCCCTCTCGGGGCTGCTGACCATGTCGACGCCATTGATGAGGACACGGCCGTGCTGGGGCTTGAGCAGACCGATGAGCGATTTCAGGAAGACCGTCTTTCCGGTGCCGGAAGGCCCGAGCATGACGCTGACCTCTCCGGCCGGCAGGGTCAGCGAGACGTCCTGCCAGATGTTCTGCTTGCCGAAGGACATGGTCAGACCCTCAACGACTACTTCGATTCCCATTCCACCTCCAGCAAGCCCGCGTCGGGTGTGCACCGCGGGCGCACGGTAAGTCGGTGACGATCACCCGGACAATAGGCATGGCGCAAAATCCTTGATCCGCTTCTTTATTTGTCATCGGGGAGACAAAAGTGCGGTCGGTTCTTGTCTCCGGGGAGACAGTCGGGCGTCCCGTCCCGGAGGGCGGGTGCGGTGGGTGTCCGCTGCGGACGTGCCCGACCCGGCCGGGAGACCGGGGTCGGCACATCCGCCGCAGGGTGGCTCGCGGAGCTGCGCCGACCTGCGGCGGGGCACCGCCCGGCGAACGCTACGACCCAGTAACCTCCCGGAGCAATACGCGAGTGGAGAGTTTTCTGCAATGGGGGGCGGAAGGCCGGATTCTTGTCACCGGTGGCACAATCCTGCTCTTGCCTTTGTCATCCGGAAGAGCGTGGCGACTTCCCCGGCGACCGCCGGAGGGGCGGAACTGTGAATTCGCCTCACAACCGCTTCACGATCGATCATAATCGTCGACATTACGCACCCGGGAACCAAGACGGTTTCGCCTGCCACTCACCTGCCTGACAGGCAATGGGCCACTTCAAAGAATCATGGTCGGCGCCATTGTTCAGCCAAGTTTCCCGCAAGTAACGTCGGTGGCGCGGCCAGGGAAACGTCGAGCCGCCGGCCGCTCGTCCCCGTCGCGGCCAACCCTCTGCCGGTCCGTCTCCAAGGAGAGTCCCAGAGTCATGAAGAAGTCGATCAGAAACCTCGCCGTGGTCGCCGGCGGCGCCTCCGCCGCCTTCGCCCTCGCGATCTCGCCGGCCTCGGCGGTGCCCTCGACGGTCTGGACCGTCAGCCCCAACCCGGCCAGCATCACCGCCGTCAACAGCGGCAACGTCGTCCTCACGGTCAACGGCATCGCCATGACGTGTACGAAGTCGAACGGCGCGGGCAGCGGTGCGAGCACCACCGGCAACCCGGCGACCGTCGGCACCATCACCTCCATGGCCTTCGGTGCCGCCGGCGCGCCCTGCACCAGCGTCCTCGGCCCCGTCACCGCCGTCCCGGTCACCCCCTGGACGATCGTGGCGCAGGACTACACCGCCGCGACCGGCGTCACCAAGGGCTACGTCGGCAACGTCGACGCCAACGTCTCCGTCGGCGCCTGCAACTTCCGCGTGACGGGCAAGGCGACCGGCACCTACACCAACTCCACGGGCGCGCTCGCCGTGAACAGCCTCGCGGGCGACCTCACCGTCGTCTCCTCGTCCGGCTGCGGCTCGGCCGTCCCGGTCGGCGCCAAGCCCACCTTCAAGGGCACGTACCTCTTCAAGACGAGCACCGGCATCCCGACCATCGTCGGCTCGAACCCGTAAGGGCTCAGGACCCCGCGTCCGCCCGGCCGGTGACCCCGGCCGGGCGGGCGCGGGTCTGTCCGCGTTCCCGACCGCCCCGCCCCCTGGAGGCCCCGCGCCATGAAGAAGCCGACCGGAAGAAGGTCCGCTCCCGCCGCGCCCGGCGTCACCGAGGGCCGCGTCGACACCGTGGACCCGACGGTCTCCGGCGGCTCCCCCTCCTTCCGGGCCCGGGGCAAGGCGTCCGCCCCGTCCACCGACGCGACGGGCCGGCCGGTCATCGACGGCACCGCCGGCCTGCTGCTGATCACCCAGTCCACCGACGGCACCGTCCTCCCGGTCGGCGGCAGCGTGGGCGTCAAGGCCGCGCACCGGCTCGAGCTCGCAGGGGGCGGAGCCACCGCGACGATCGTCGGCACCGCCCCCTGACCCCCGGCCCACCGGCCCGGCACCACCCCCGCGTCAGCGAACGACCCCGAGCGGAGCACCAGATGAACGGCCTCCGGCCCACCCCTCGCCCCACCCGGACCCGCACCCGCGTGCGCGGTGCGGCGATCGCCGCGTTCGTGGCGCTCGCCCCCCTGCTTCCGGCCTCGGCCGTCGCCGCCGGGACGCTGAAGGCCGACGCCGCGCTGCCCTACGTCTGCGCCCTGCCCTCGGGGCAGCGGGCCGCGACCGTGCGGATCACCGCCGCCTTCCCCGAGCGGGTCGCGGTCGGCGAGGAGATCCTGCCCACCGACGTCACCACGACGGTGGAGTTCCCCGAGCCCGCCGTGGCCGAACTGACCGCGCTCAAGGCCGCCACCGTACGGGCGGAGACCCGGCTCACGGTCGGCGTGGCCCAGGGCGAGCAGCGGACCGAAGCGACGTGGAGCGGCACCGGGCAGCCCGCCGCCGTCCCGGCCGAGGGGCCGCTCGCGCTCACCACGACCGGGGACGTGCCGTCCCTGACGCCCGGCACCGCGGGCGGACTCTCCCTCACGGCCGGCGCGTTCGGCGTGGACCTCGCCCTGAGCACGGCCGAGGGCACGGCCACCGCCCCCGCCTCGCTCTCCGTGACCTGCGCCCCCGCCGACCCGGACGGCCGCACGCTGCTGGCCGAGGTCCCGGTCGGCACCGGGACCCCCACCGCGGAACCGGGCACGACGCCGCCGTCCCCGGGCACCCCGTCGCCCTCGCGTCCGGCCCCGGGGGTCCCGGAGCGGGACGCCGGGAAGGACGCGGGACGCCCGGCCGCGAAGGTCCCGCGCGCGGGGCAGGGCCCGGCGGCTGCCGACGACGACACGCCGGGCACCCCGGGGCCCCGGCCGGCCGCGCCGCCCTGCCTCACCAAGGAGCCGACCCCGATGTCGCTGTCGGCCTACATCACCGGATACTCCAACGTGCGGAAGCTGGCGGGCGCCTCCCTCATACCGCTGACCTGCGTCCTGATGGAACAGGCCGAGCCGGAGATCATCACCGGGGGAACCGAGGACGAGCCGGAGACCCATCTGATCAACAAGGCGGTGGGGCACTTCTCCACCCAGGGGCGCAAGCAGACCCCGCCCTTCAAGGCGACCTTCCTGACCTTCGGGTTCGCCCCGACCACCGCCACCCTGGTGCTGGAGCAGACGGGCCCCCTGACGCTCTACTCGGACACCCTCCTCGCCCTGCCGTACAACATCAGCAAGACGTACGTCCGGGCCCCCCTGGTGCTGCGCGTCCTCGACGTCCGGGTCAACGGCACGCGGCTGAAAGTCGGTTCCTCCTGCCGCACGGAGAAGCCGCTCTCCTCCCCCGAGCCCGACCCCGCGACGTACCCCGGGGACCACATGGTGCTGGTGGGCAAGGGCCAGTACGTCTGGGGCGAGCCCGCCACGGGCTACCTCCTGACCGGCGGCGGACCGCTCGTCGGCGAGGTCACCATCCCGGCCTTCAAGGGGTGCGGCACGGGCGGCGAGAACCTCGACCGGCTGCTCACCGCCTCCATCTCCGGATCCGGCAACTACGTCCGGCAGATCCAGGGCCAGACCTGCAACATCCTCAACCCGTTCCCGCCGATCGACCCCGAGTGCACCGACGACGGCCAGCCGTACCAGGTCCCCAAGCCCGCGCGCTGACCCGTGGCCCCGGCCCCCTCGCCCCTCACCGACCTTCACCGACCTTCACCCGTCTCCCAGGAAGGCTCCCCCATGCCCCTCGTCTCCACCCGCACGAAGCTGGCCGCCGTCTCCGCGCTCACGGCCCTCGGATCCTTCGCCGCCATGGGCACGGCGACCGCCGCCGGTCCGCAGCTGAACGGCAGTTGGGCGCCGCTCGACCGGTGCCCGGTGGACGCCCCGGCGATGCTCGCCGCGGACGGCATCGACGCCACCCCGCAGTGCGTCGTCTCGTACTCCCTCAGCGGCTCCATCAAGCTGGGGAACACGACGGTGACCACCGGGAAGACCAACCTCCAGTTCGGCGCCGTCCAGAACATCGACGGCACCACCACCGTCCTCGGGACCTCGGGCAGCTCGCTGATCGCGGACTCGGCCACGGTGCCCGGCGGGCTGCTGGGGCTGATGTGTCCGAGCGACATCCCCTTCATCACCGACATCTGCCGGCAGCTGTCGGACGCCAAGCTCAACAAGATCACCGCCACCATGGAGTCGGCCGGCGCCCCCTCGAACTTCGACCAGATCGCGGGCGTCGTGACCGACCAGCCGATCGTGACCGTCCCGGTCCGCATCCGCCTCCAGAACCCCTTCCTTGGCGACAACTGCTACATCGGGTCGAAGGCCAACCCGATCCTGCTGCGGCCGAAGAACGCCAACGCGCCCGAGTTCGGCTTCGAGCAGTTCAACGGCGACGGCTCCCCCAACGCGGAAGGCGAGATGAGCCGCCTCAACCTGCTCGGCTCCACCCAGTACGACGACAGCTTCGCCGTCCCCGGAGCGAGCGGCTGCGGCCTGGGCTGGTTCGGCGTGATCGACGCGGCCGTCAACCTCAAGACGGGGCTGCCCTCCGCCGCCGGCAAGAACAAGCTCATCCTCAACAACACCCAGACACACCTCGCCGGCCTCTTCGCGCCCGGTCTCGCCGCCCCCGACGCGGGCAAGAACCTGTCCCGGAACTGGCACTCCGCCGTCAAGTAACGGCCACCCGGGGGCGATAACCGGCCTACTCCCGGGAACGGTGCCCCCTCCAATCAACAACTCTTACTCAAGTTGTGTACAGCACCCAGCAGTTGATCTAACTTCAGCAGTCCCCGTTGGTACACACCTGACGGTTACGGCGGCGCCCACCACGCCAGGTTGGGCGCCGTGCTCATTCCGCACCGGTCACCCAGAGAGCAAGGGATCGGTTCATGACCGCCATCGCACCACCCACGAACGCCGGCGAACCGCTCGACCCCCCTCCCCCGCGAATTCGCCGAACTGATGCGCCCGGAGATCCCGAGCCTCATCAAGGAGATCGGGGTCGAGGTCCAGCGGACCTACCCCGTGTACGCCCACCTCTTCGCCGGACCCCACGTCGACGCGATCCGCCAGGGCATCGAACAGGCGCTGACCGCCTTCGTCGAACGGGTCGCCAACCCCACCGTGACGTCGGCGCTCCGCGACGACCTGCTGCGCAAGTTCGGCCGGGTCGAGGCGTACGAGGGCCGAGACCTCGACTCCCTCCAGGGCGCCTACCGCCTCGGTGCCCGCATCGCGCTGCGCCGGGCCAAGTACATCGGCCGCACCTACAACCTCTCCCCCACCCTGATCCTGGCCTTCGCCGACGCGCTCTTCGCCTACGTCGACGATCTGGAGGCGCTCTCCCGCGAGGGCTATCTGGCGGTCCAGGCCCGGGGAGTCTCCGACACGGCGGCGCTGCGCAGACAGCTCCTCCACCTGGTGGCCACCGGGTCGCCGTTGCCCCAGGGCGCCATCGCCGCGCTGTGTCTGGAGGCCGGATGGGAGATGCCCGCCGAGTGCACCCTGGTCGCCCTGCGCCCGCCGGCCGCCGAACTGCTGCCGCCCGCGCTCGACCGGGACGTGCTGGTCGAGCCCACCCTGCCCCAGCCGCACCTGCTCGTCCCCGGGCCCCTCTCGGGCGAGCGGCTGGCGATGCTGGAGTCCGCGCTGGGCGGCGTGCACGCCGTCATCGGGCCGACCCTGCCCTCCGCGCAGGCAGCCCACTCACTGCGCTGGGCGCGCCGGCTGCTCCAGCTCATCGACGAGGGCGTCGTGCCGGACGCCCCCGTGGTCCACTGCGACGATCACCTGACAACGTTATGGCTGCTCTCCGACACCGCTCTGGTGGACCACCTCGCCGCCCGTGAACTCGCCCCGCTGGACTCCCTCTCCGGCACCCGGCGCGACCGGCTGGTCGAGACACTGCGGGTCCACGTCTCCACCCGGGCCCCGGCGGAGCAAGTCGGCGAAATGCTCGGCGTACACGCCCAGACGGTCCGCTACCGGCTGCGGAACCTGGACCACCACTTCGGCCGACGGCTCCACGACCCGGAGCACCGCTTCGCCCTCGAAGCCGCCCTGCGCTCGCTCCACCTGCGCGCGGGGAAGCACCGGCACTGAGGCCACCGGCCTCCCCCCTCCCCCCACACCACACCTCCTCCCGCGCCTTCCCCCCACCGCGCGGTGTTCTCCCCGGAGGCCGACGGACGGCGGGCGCCCGCGTGGACGGCGGGCATACGGAGGGCGCCGCTCCGAGTCCTTGGATCCGACAGCACCGGCTCGGCCGACTCACCGCGGCCGCGTGCCGGACACGGTCGGGGATCCCGGCGATGACGGTCGGCCACGCATGCCCTCGACGTCTCCGTCTCCACGATCCCCGACCTCGTCACCCGCGATCAGCTCTGCGCCTCCTCGCGGCGTCCCACAGCGGCCGCGTCGGGTACGACGAGCAGCTTGCCGGTGGTGCGCCGGGCCTCCAGGTCGCTGTGGGCCCGGGCGGCCTCGGACAAGGCGTAGCGGCCCGTCACGGTGACCTCAAGCGCCTTGGAGCGCACCCACTCGAACACATCGGCGGCCCGTCGGAGCAGTTCGGAGCGATCGGCGATGAAGTCCCCGAGGCTGGGCCGGATCAGGGTCAGCGATCCGCCGTGGGCGAGCCGAATCGGGTCGAACGGCGGCACGGCACCACTCGCCGCGCCGAAGAGCACGAGATGGCCGCGGCTTCGCAGGCTGGCGAGGCTCGCGTCGAAGGTGTGCGCGCCGACGCCGTCGAAGACGACCGGCAGTCCCTGACCGCCGTTGAGCCGCCTCACCTCGGCCGCGAGGTCGTCGACCGCGGAGGAGAGGATCACCTCGGCGGCCCCGGCACGCTTCGCCGGCTCGGCCTTGGCCGTGGTGGACGTCGTGCCGATCACCCTGCCGCCGAGATGGGTGATGAGCTGGGTCAAGAGCAGCCCCATGCCGCCGGCGGCCGCGTGCACGAGCACCGTGTCGCCCGCCTGAACCGGGTAGGCGTCCTTGACGAGATAGTGCGCGGTCATCCCTTGGAGGAGCACGGCGGCGGCCGTCTCGAAGTCGATGTCGTCGGGCAGCGGCACCAGCCGGGAGGAGTCCACGACGGCCCGCTCGGCATACGTGCCGGGAATCTCCACCCAGCCGACCCGGTCCCCGACCGCGACGTCGGCGACGCCGGGCCCCACTTCGACGACCGTGCCGGCGCCCTCGGAGCCCGGGGTGAAGGGCAGCGGGACGCTGTACCGGCCCTCGCGGTGGTAGACGTCGAGGAAGTTGACCCCGGATGCGGCGACCTCCACGACCGCCTCGCCCGGACCCGGCCGCGGCAGGTCGACCTCGACCTCCCGCAGCACCTCGGGACCCCCCACTTCGTACACCTGAATCGCTCGCATGACCCCTCCGATGATCGGCTCGTCCCCCCACCAACCCCGTTGACGGCGCTCCGATTCCCGGCAGGCGTCCCAGCCCCCGGCCGAGAGCTGGGACGCCTGCTGCGCACCCGGGTGCGGGACGGGGCCAGGCGTGTACGGGGCGGGACACGACCGTTCCGGGGCGCGGGGTGCGCGCGACCACCGTGCCGGGTGCCGCCCCGCTGATTCACCCCCAGGGTGTACTAGCGGTACACCCCACCAGTACGTACTATCGATACATGCCCCTTCCCCGGTTCGACCGCCTCCCCGCCGAACGTCAGGAGCTGATCCTGGCCACCGCGCGCCGCCACTTCGCCGACCACGGCACGGAAGGCGCCTCCTACAACAAGATCATCGAGGCCGCGGGCTTCTCGAAGACCGCGGCCTACCACTACTTCGACGGCCGGGAGGACCTGCTCTCCGCCGTTCTCGACGGCGTGCTCGACCGGCTGCTCGGCGCTCTCGGCCCGTGGGTCCCCGTCGCGGACGAGGCGGAGTTCTGGGCCCGCCTCGAAGCGGGCGCCGGCGCGCTCGCCGCCCATCTGTACGGCCATCCGGACGACCTGGCCCTGGCCGACGCGGCGATCGGGCACACCCGCGACGGCGACGCCCCGTGGCCGGCGTGGTTCGACGCGCTGGTCTCGAACGGCCGGCAGCTGGGGGTGATCCGCACCGACGTGGACCACGGACTCCTGGTGGCGGTGACCGCGGCGGTCGTCAGGGCCGCCGACACCTGGGCCCTCACGCGCATGCAGGCCTCGACGAAGCCCTCGGAACCGGCGGTCGGCAACGAGGGCGCGCAGCTGTGGAGCCTGCTGCGGGGCTTGTGGAGTGCGGCCGGGTCCTTCTCGGAAGAGAGGAAATCCGATGCGCGCTGACGTCGAGATCGTCTGGGACGTCCCCGACACCCCGCCCGGACTCGCCGGCCGCCTGGAGCG
Organism: Streptomyces showdoensis; assembly: GCF_039535475.1. Taxonomy (NCBI): domain Bacteria; kingdom Bacillati; phylum Actinomycetota; class Actinomycetes; order Kitasatosporales; family Streptomycetaceae; genus Streptomyces; species Streptomyces showdoensis. Next base: position 16,370 of record NZ_BAAAXG010000013.1, read on the forward strand.
GTTCATGGGCCCCGGGAAATCGCGGTCCGAGTCGGCGGTGGAGACCGCGGGGCTCATCGTGTGCGGCTCCCTCCTGGCCGCCGGAGTGTGGACCTCGGGGATCTGGCACGGCTGGTCGACGGCGCGGTACGCGGTGGTGGCCCTGATCGGACTGGACCTCATCGGCGGAGTCCTCACCAACGCGACCAACGCCGCCAAGCGCTGGTACCACCGCCCGGCCCCGGGCGCCAGGCGCGCCCGCCTCCTCTTCGTCTCCGCGCACCTGCTCCACCTCCTCGCCATGGGCCTGGTCGTCCTCTCGGGCGACTGGCGCTGGACGCTCGCCAACGGCGCGCTCCTCCTCGCCGGCGCCGCCGTCGTGGAGTTCACCCCCCTCCCTCTCAAGCGCCCCGTCTCGATGGCCGTCTTCACGGCCGCCACCCTGGTGAACCTGTTCTGGCTCGAAGTCCCCTCCCCCCTCGCCTGGTTCGCCCCGCTCTTCTTCCTCAAGCTCCTCGTCTGCCACCTCGTCCCCGAGGCCCCCCTGCAGAGGAGGCACCGTGCCTGAAAGCACACCACCGCCCTGGCGCGTCGTCTCGCCGCCGGACCCGACCACCTGCGCCTGCACCCTCGCCGCCGCCTTCTCCCACGAGCCCGCCGCCTCCTGGATCTGCGGCGACTCGCAGCGCTCCCGCACCGCCTGGTTCGAGACCACGCTGCGCACCCACGCCACCCTCCCCGGCGCCCTCCGCCACACCCTCACGACCCCGGACGGCCGCTCCGTCGCCGCGGCGGTCCTCACCCCGCCGCACACCGGCCCCAGCGCGCCGGCCCGCGCGTCCTGGGCGGCCCGCACGCTCCTCCGCTGCGGCCCCCGCGCTCTCCGGCGCACCCTGCGGTACCTCGACCACGCCGAGTCCGCGACCCCGCCCGGCGCCTGGACCCTGGAGTTCATCGGTGTACGACCCGACTTCGCGGGCCGCGGCGCCGGCTCCTTCCTCCTGCACCACCTCCTCGCGACCACACCCGCCCCGTCCGGCTTCTTCCTGACCACGGCGGATCCCGCGAACGTGCCCTTCTACCGCCGCTTCGGCTTCACCGATCCGGACCGCACGAGAGTGGGGCCCCTGGAGATCCACGCCATGGCGAGACCGGGCGCCTGCTGACACGGCCTTCGATGCGCCGCCTCGGCGCGCGCCTGGGCACCGCCGCGACCGCGGTCTACCGGCACATCACGACCGAGGACGAGCTGGTGCGGCGCCTGAGCAGGAGCCGCGACCCGGAGAAGGTGCTGGCGGACACCATGGCGGCGGCCACCGAGGTCGCCATGGACTTCCCCCGCCTGCGCGAACGCCTCGCCGGGAGTGCCGCGGCGGAGTGCAGCGCGGCCCCGACCGTGCCTTCGAGTTCGGCCTCGGCACGATCCTCGACGGCCTCCAGGCGCAGCTGACGGCGACGACGGCCTAGCCGGCCGGGACAGTCCATGGGCTCCGGATAGGGTGGTCCGGCCCCGGAGAGACGGGGCGACAATCCGTATGGGGTGGGGAATGGCGAAGCACCGGCTGTCCAAGAGAGGCCGCTACATAGCGCTGGCGACGACGGGCGTGGCCGTGGTGGCCGCCGCCGGGGTCGCGGCGCAGACGTCGATGGCGGCGCCTGCGTGGCCGGCGCAGAAGACCTATACGGGCCGCGCGTTCGACGCGTGCACGGCGCCCTCGCTCGCGGCGATGAAGGCGTGGAAGAAGGACGCCTACTACGGCGGCGTCGCGGTCTACGTGGGCGGCAAGAACCGTGGCTGCGCCCAGCCCAATCTGACGAAGGCGTGGGTGAAGTCCGTCGACACGCTGGGCTGGCGGGTGATCCCGCTGTACGTGGGAGCCCAGCCGCCCTGCCAGAAGAGCGGGAACAAGGAGAGGTTCACGGCCGCCACCGCGGCCTCGGTCGGGGCGGCCAACGCCAATGACGCCGTCGCGAAGGCATCGGCGCTGGGCCTGAAGGCCGGCAGCCCGGTCTACCTCAACATGGAGGCGTACGACATCGCCGACAAGGCGTGCAACGACGCGACCCTGACCTACGTGCGGTCCTTCACCAAGACCCTGCGGGCCAAGACCTACCGAGCCGGCCTCTACGGCTTCAGCAGCTCCAGCGCCAAGGCGATCGCCACCGCCAAGGACCGCACGGACCTGCCGGGCAATCTCTGGTACGCCCTCTGGAACGGCCAGGAGACCACCACCAAGGACTGGCCCTGGGACCCGAAGCTGTACACCGACCACAGCCGTGGCCATCAGTACAAGGCCAACAGCAAGGAGACGCGCGGCGGTCACACCATCACCGTCGACCGCAACGCCTGGGACGCGCCGGTCGCCATCGTCGGCTGACGCGGTTCCGCCCGGCGCCCCGCGGGAGTCGCGGGGCCTTGCGGGAGTCGCGGGGCCTTGCGGGAGTCGCGGTCAACGCATCCACCGGCCCCCCGCGCACCGAAGCACGGGCGTACGGGGTTCTCCGCCCGGCGCGGAGGCCGGGCGCGACGCGGGTGAGGAGGGAACCGGTGAGTGGCACGGTGTGGGAGGTGGCACCCGACGGCGGCCGGCCACACGGGCGCTCCTGCGCCCACCTCGGGCTCCTCCCGGAGCCCGGGACGCCCCGGCCGGCCGGGCCGGCGGACTGCGCGGACTGTTCCGCGCGCGGGTGGAGCTGGGTGCGGCTGCGCTCGTGCGTGACCTGCGGACACGTCGGGTGCTGCGACAGCTCCGCGGGCGCGCACGCGTACGCCCATCATCTGCGCAGCGGCCATCCCGTCGCGCTCTCTCTCGCCGCGGACGAGGACTGGGCCTGGTGCTTCGCCGACGAGGTCTTCCTGGTCCGCTCCGGCGGGGACCGGGACCCGGCCTGATCCGGAAGACGGGGCCGCGCGGTCGCGGCCGCGGGCGGCCTGTCGGCCACGCCGTCCGCGGGCCGCTCCGGTTCGGGCCGGCGGATGTCCGTGGACAACCTCCGTTGTCCACCCGGCGCACCTCGCTGACCTGCCCCCTCGGCGGAACACCGCTCAGGACAAGGCCCGCCTCTTCCACTCTCGACGGGTCAGGAGGAGCCGGACCGGGCCAGGGCCTTCCTGGCCGGCGAGGGACGGCCGGCTCGGACAGCACACGACAGGGAGCACTCATTGAACGGCATGACGACCCACTCCCCCACGCGCACGCGGATACCGCGGAAGCACGGCCGTGCCCGACGCCTCACCTCGGTGGTGGCGGCCCTTCTCTTCATGCTGGGCGTCTCCGTGGCCTTCACGGGGCAGGCGTCCGCCACGGTCACGGCGTGCGCGACCTTCGGCTGTGACGGCCACAATCCGAACATCCAGACCTGGCAGTGGGGTCCGACCACGGCCCCGGGCGGAGCGCCGCACCCGCGTGGCGCGATCGAGCTGCGGGTGGGGAAGACCGACGGCGACCAGTACGCGTGGGCGCGCGGCACGTATCCCACCGGCGCCGGCGGTGCCTACGTCTACGTCGACCGTCAGAACCGCGGGGGCGGTGGCTACGAGGGCGGGCTCGGGCGACACGAAGTGGGCGAGTCCGGCTGGTACACGATGTCGGGCACCAACACGATGTCCGGCTGGTCGGGCATGTACTACAACCCGACGTACAAGCAGGTGCGGGCCTGCATCTACCTGTACGCCGGCGGCGAGACCTACTGCTCCGGCTGGTACTGAGGGTCGTCCCGCGGAAGCTCCGCGCACCGCCCCGGGCACGGGCGTTCCGGGGCCGTGGGCCCGCCTGGACCCACGGCGAAGCCCCCGTCCGCGAGCTGCGGGCGGGGGCTTTCCCGTGCGGTGCGCGATACTGGGATTGAACCAGTGACCTCTTCCGTGTCAGGGAAGCGCTCTCCCGCTGAGCTAATCGCGCGGAACGTTCAGAATCATACACGACCTGCTCTGACCAGCGGTAATGCGGGGCATCGCCTCGACGCACCCGGCCCCGGGCGGCCTGCCGCCGGAGCAACCGGGCGCGGAGAAGGGCCAGTAGCCGGGCGGCTCGGGGCGACGGGAATTCAGGAAGCCCTCACCGGAACGGACTTGCCGGGGCGAGCACGTTCGGACCCGACGGGACGCGCCGGCGGAAGAATATTCCCCTCAATGAATGCCAATCCGATCACGAGAGTTCCGAACTGATCAACAACGCATCTATAGTGCCGACATTACGACTCCCTTCCCCGTGTGCCCGCTCCCGAGAGTCTGGTTGATGTCGGCGTCACCCACCCCCTTCCGCCCTGCCCTGACCGCCTCGCTGCTGACCGCCGCCGCGGGCGGTGCGCTCTCCGCGGCGGCCGTCGCCGCGGCACCGGGCGAGGTCCGTGTCCCGCTCGGCTGGTTCGCCGCCTGCGGTGTCCTGCTCCTGTCGGCCGCGGCCTTCGCCGTGACCTGGTACGGGCGGAGCTCGCGCGCGCTGAGCCGGCGGGCCGAGGGCCTCGCCGCCGAGCTCGCCTCCAAGGACGCGTACCTCGCCCGGTTCACGGCATCCGCCGAGCGCGAGACCGCCGTGCTCAAGGAACGTCAGCAGGCGGAGCTCGCCGCCGAACGGGCCGCCCACGCGGCGCGGCTCGAGGAACTCACCCGGTCCCACGCGTCCGGCGTCGCCCGGCTGAGCGGGGAACGGGCCGCCGAGACCGAGCGGTTCGAGGCCCGGATCCGCCGCGCCGAGTCCGGCAGGTCCGCCGCCATGGCCGCGGCGGCCAACGCCGCCGGCCGCATGCAGGCGCTCGCCACCAGCATGCTCGCCGACCTCCGCGAGATGGAGAACCGGCACGCCGACGAGGACGTCCTGACCGACCTCCTCCACCTCGACCACCGCACCGCGCAGGCGGGACGGCTCGCCGACTCCATCGCCGTGCTGAGCGGCGCGCGGTCGGGCCGGCGCTGGGCCCGCCCCATCGTCATGGAGTCGATCCTCCGCGGCGCCATGGGACGGATCAGCGGCTACCAGCGGGTACGGCTGCACTCCAGCTGCGAGGCCGCCGTCGCCGGACACGCCGCCGAGGGCGTCATGCACGCCCTGGCCGAACTCATGGACAACGCGGCGAACTTCTCGCCGCCCACCGCCGAAGTGCACGTCTACGTCGAGGAGGTCCCCGCCGGCGTCATCATCGCCGTCGAGGACAGCGGCCTCGTGATGAGCGACGTGCAGCAGCGCCGCGCGGAGGCCGCCGTCGGCTCCGCCCCGCAGGACCTGGCCGGCCTCTCCGGCACCCGGCTCGGCCTCGCGGTCGTCGGCCGGCTGGCCCGCAAGCACGGCCTCACCGTGTCCTTCCGCCCCTCCGCGCGAGGCGGCACCGGCGCCCTGCTGATGCTCCCCCAGGAACTCATCAGCCACGCCCCCGCGGAACCTGCGGCCCCGCCCGTCGACCCCCTGCCGCCCGTGTCGGGCCGCGGCCTCTCCTCCCCCGCCTCGCCGTCCCCCGCCGGGGCCCCGGTCTCCGTCGCCGCGTCGCCCGCCGCGGTGGCCGAGCCCGAGACCGTACACGACAGCGCGGCCGAATCGGCGTCCGAAAGCACCGGTGAGCACCCCCGGTTCGGCGAGAGCGGTCTGCCGCAGCGGCGGCGCGGCCGGGCCATGGCCGCCGCCCACCCCCAGGGGCCGGAGGCCGCCGGGAAGGCGCCCGCCGAAGGCCCGCGCAGCGGCGCCGCGGCCGGTGCGGCGAACCGGTTCGGCACCTTCCGCCGCGCCGTCCGCGCCACCACCGCCCAGCCCGACGCCCAGCCCGACGCCGACCCGGACGCCCAGCCCGAGCAGGGCCCTGCGTCGCCCGGGACCTCGCCCGCGGCGGCCGCCACCGCCCCGGTCGACCCCGCCCGCGCCGGCTCCCCGACGGCCGCCGCCCCCGACGGCCTTGCCGGCGCGTCCCCCTCCCTACCGTCCGATCCGGCCGGCCCGACGTCCGCCCCGCGGACGCCCTCGCCGTCCTCGAACCCCCCGTACCCGGAAGGCACCTCGTAATGACCGGCTCCACCACCGACGAGAAGCTCAGCTGGCTCCTCGAGGGCCTGCTGGAACGCACCCCGGGCACCCGGCACGCCCTGGTGCTCTCCCGTGACGGCCTCAAGCTCTGCCGCACCCCGGAGCTCTCCGTCGACCAGGCCGACCAGCTCGCCGCGATCGCCGCCGGAATCCAGAGCCTGTCGCACGGTGCCTCCGTGGAGTTCGGCGACGGCACGGGCGGGGTCCGCTCCGCGATCGCCGAGTTCTACGGCGGCATCCTGTTCATCGTGGAGGCCGGCGAGGGCGCCCACCTCGCGGTCGTCGCCGACGAGGACGCCGACGCCGGCCTCGTCGGCCACAACATGTCCGAGCTGGTGGAACAGTTGGGCGAGCACCTGGTCGCGAGGCCCCGGGGATGAGCCGCGGCAGGCCGGGCCGGGACGAATCCCCCGACCGGCTCTACACCCTCACGGGCGGGCGCAGCCGCGCCGGGTCCGACGCCTTCGACCTGGTGACCCTCGTGGTCTCCGAGAGCGACCCGGTCCCCGGCATGCAGTCGGAGCACGCCGCGATCCTGCGCATGTGCCGGTTCCCCACGGCCGTCGTGGAGGTCGCGGCCGGGCTCGGTCTGCCGGTGTCGATCACGCGGATCCTCCTGGCCGACCTGCACGACACCGGCCGGATCAGCGCCCGGCATCCCCGCGCGTCGTACCGCCTTCCCGATCACGACATCCTGGAGCAGGTGCTCGTTGGACTCCGTAACCTCTGAACAGCGCCAGACCCTGCACAGCACCGCCGACAACGGACTGAAGATCGTCGTCGTCGGCGGTTTCGGAGTCGGCAAGACCACCCTGGTCCGCTCGGTCAGCGAGATCCGTCCGCTGAACACCGAGGAGACGATGACCCAGGCGGGCGAGGGCGTCGACGACACCGCCGGCGTCGCCGCCAAGTCGGCCACCACGGTGGCCTTCGACTTCGGCCGGATCTCGCTCGACACCCACAACGTCCTGTACCTGTTCGGGGCGCCCGGCCAGGAGCGCTTCTGGTTCCTGTGGGACCGGCTGTTCTCCGGGACGCTCGGCGCGGTGGTGCTCGTCGACACCCGCCGGCTCGCCGACTCCTGGTACGCCATCGACCGCCTGGAACACCACGGGACGCCGTTCGTCGTCGCCTGCAACGACTTCGGCGGCCCCGCCCACACCCCCGCCCAGATCCGCGAGGCCCTCGACCTCGCCGACGAGGTGCCGCTGGTCTTCTGCGACGCCAGGTCGCGCGAGTCCAGCAAGCAGGTCCTCATCTCGCTCGTCGAACACCTGCGGACCGTCGTCGCCCCGGCCGTGCGGCCGGTCCCGCAGCCGATCCCGGAGCCCGCCCCGTGACCCTCTCCGAGCACCCGCCCGTACCCCTGAGCGGGCCGCGCTTCCAGACCGACCCCAACGAGCTCTACCGGCAGATCCGGCGCGAGCACGGTGCGGTCGCCCCCGTCGTCCTGGACGGCGGCATACCCGCCTGGCTCGTCCTCGGCTACCGCGAGCTCCACCAGGTCACCAGCGACCCGGCGCTGTTCTCCCGCGACTCCGACCTGTGGAACCAGTGGGACGCCATCCCGGCCGACTGGCCGCTGCTGCCCATGATCGGCCGCAAGCAGCCGTCCATCCTCTACACGGTCGGCGAGCGCCACCGCGAGCGCGCGGGCGTCATCTCCGCGGCCCTGGAGGGGATCGACCCCTTCCTCCTGAAGGAGCGGGCCGAGCGGTTCGCCGACGAACTCATCGACGCCCTGTGCGGCAAGGGCTCCTGCGACATCATCGCCGAATACGCGATGCTGCTGCCGGTCCGCGTCCTCGCCAGCGTCTACGGCTTCGCCGACGAGCAGGGCCCGGCGCTCGTCACCGCCATGAACGACATGATCAACGGCCAGGAGGGGGCCCTGGAGGGCCAGCGCCACCTGGCGGAGTCCATGTTCGCCCTGCTCGCCGCGAAGGCGGAGACGCCGGGCGACGACGTGGCCTCCCGGATGCTCGCCAACACCGCCGGCTTCACCGTCGAGGAGATCGCCCAGGACCTCATGGTGATGATGGCCGCCGGCCACCAGCCCACCGCCGACTGGATCGGCAACTCGCTGCGGCTGATGCTCACCGACGACCGGTTCGCCGCCTCGCTGTCCGGCGGCCGGCACAGCGTCGGCGAGGCGATGAACGAGGTGCTGTGGGAGGACACCCCCACCCAGAACGTCGCCGGCCGCTGGGCCTCGCGCGACACCCACCTCGGCGGGCGCCGGATCGGCAGCGGCGATCTGCTGCTCCTGGGCCTGGCCGCCGCCAACTCCGACCCCCACGTACGGGCCGACGCCGGACGGCTCACCGGCGGCAACAACGCCTACCTGTCCTTCGGCCACGGCGAGCACCGCTGCCCCTTCCCCGCCCAGGAGGTCGCCGAGACCATCGCCCGGACGGGGATCGAGGTCCTGCTCGACCGGCTGCCGGACGTCGACCTCGCGGTCGCCGGGTCCGCGCTCGCCCGCCGCCCCTCGCCCTGGCTGCGCGGCCTCACCGCGCTGCCCGTGACCTACACCCCGACCCCCGCCATTGGAGCCCTCGGATGACCTGCCCGCACGCCGCCGCGTCCGCCGCCGACGCCCTCGTCCTGGACCCGTTCGTCGCCGACCTCGACGGCGAGAGCGCCCGGCTGCGCGCCGCGGGCCCGCTGGCCCGCGTCGTCCTGCCCGGCGGTGTGCCCTGCTGGGCCGTCACCCACCACGCCGAGGCCCGGCGGCTGCTCACCGACGCCCGGCTGGTCAAGGACATCGGCGTCTGGGGCGCCTGGCAGCGCGGCGAGATACCCATGGACTGGCCGCTGATCGGTCTCGCCAACCCCGGCCGTTCGATGCTGACGGTCGACGGCGACGAGCACCGCCGGCTGCGCACGCTCGTCGCCCAGGCGCTGACGGCGCGTCGGGTGGAGCGTCTTCGCGAGAACATCGAGGCCCTGACCGCGGACATGCTGGACCGGCTGGCGGAGCGTCCGGCCGGCGAGGTCGTCGACCTGAAGGCGGAGTTCGCGTACCCGCTGCCGATGAACGTGGTCAGCGACCTCATGGGCGTCGACCCGGTCGACCACCCGCGGATGAAGGCCCTGTTCGAGAAGTTCTTCTCGACGCAGACCCCGCCCGAGGAGGTGCCGCAGATGATGGCGGACCTGGGCACGCTCTTCGCCGGGATCGTGGCGGGCAAGACGGAGAAGCCCGGGGACGACCTGACCAGCGCGCTGATCGAGGCCTCGGAGGGCGGTGACCGGCTCACCACGGAGGAGATCACCAACACCCTCCAGCTGATGGTGGCGGCCGGGCACGAGACGACGATCAGCCTGATCGTGAACGCGGTCGTCGCCCTGGAGACCCACCCCGAGCAGCGGGCCCTGGTCCTCGCCGGCGAGGTGCCGTGGGCGAACGTCATCGAGGAGACCCTGCGCTGGTCGACGCCCACCTCGCACGTACTGATCCGTTTCGCCACCGAGGACATCGAGGTGGGCGACCGGATCCTGCCCAAGGGCGAGGCCCTGATCGTGTCCTTCGGGGCGATCGGCCGGGACGAGGAGCAGCACGGTCCGACGGCCGGCTCCTTCGACGTGACCCGCACGCCGAACCGTCACATCTCCTTCGGCCACGGCCCGCACGTCTGCCCGGGCGCCGCGCTGTCCCGCCTGGAGGCGTCGGTGGCCCTGCCCGCCCTGTACGCCCGGTTCCCCGGGCTGCGGCTCGCCGTCCCGCGCGAGGAGCTGCGGAACAAGCCGGTCGTCACCCAGAACGACCTGTACGACCTGCCGGTCCTGCTGGGCTGACATCCCCGCGGTCCGGCGAGGACCGGACCCGACACCGACGGCGCACCAGCCCTTCCGCTGGTGCGCCGTCGCCGTATGCCCGCGGGCCGGTGGGCCGCTGGGCGGCTGGGCGGCTGGGCGGCTGGGCGGCTGGGCGGCTGGGCGGCTGGGCGGCGACGATGCGGATCATTCCCGCGATATCCCTTGATCAGCCGTTTTCAGCAAAGTAAAGGAGCCATCAAATCCGCTGGTGGAGCGTGGTGTTGAAGGCTCGTTGATCCCTAGGGTGCGATGACCGCGTCGCATTCCCCTGCGCGGTGACGCCCCGCCGAATCCGGCCGGGCGTCGTTTTGTGCTGCCCTGAAAGCTGGAGTTGATATGAAGGCGTGGTACGCCCACCCACCGATGTGGTCCAGACACAGACACAGATCGGTGTCGGTGGTCCTGACCGCGGTCCTCGCGGTCCTGCTGTCCGCCGTGACGGTCCCCGAGGCGCGGGCCGGAAGCGAGCCCCCCTCCAAGGTGTGGACGCCGCCGAACACGAAGCTGGCCGCGACGAAGTCCGTCGAGGGCGGGACGGACCCCGGCGAGCTCGGCGCCTCCGCCGACCCCCGCAACCGTGTCGTCCGCCGCTGGAGCCGGATCCGCAAGCCGGTACCGACCGGTACGGCCACCATCACCCTGCCGCACGCGCCCGGCGCCGGCCGCAAGGCCGCCGCGATACGTGCCGGGCGCCTGCCCGTCTCCATAGCCGACCTCGGCGCCGCGAAGCCGGTCAAGCCGACCAGGTCCGCCGCGTCCGCCAAGCCCGCCCAGGGCGCCGAGAAGATCGCCGGGCGCGCTGCCTCCGGCGCCACCGCGGACGCCCCCACCGACGCCGGCACCACCTCCGTCAGCGTCACCGTCAGCGATCCGGCCAAGGCCAGGGCCGCCGGCGCGTTCGGCAACCTCATCACCGTGCGCGGCGCCTCGCCCGCGGCCGAGAGCGGGCGCGCCGTCCGCGTCGAACTCGACGTCACCACGCTGCAGGGCACCGGCGCCTGGCGCGACCGCGCCCGTCTCGTGCGGATGCCCGCCTGTGCGCTGACCACCCCGGAGAGGGCCGGCTGCCGTACCCGTACGCCGGTCCCGTCCACCCTCGACCCGCTCACCGGGAAGCTGACCGCCGACGTCACCCTGCCCGCGACGGGCGCCACGGGGACGGGCACCACGAGCGGCGCCCGCCGTTCCTACGCCGTGTCGGCGGCGTCCGGTGCCATGGTGCTCTCCACCGAGCCGGCCTCGTCCGGTTCGGGCGGCTCGTTCGCGGCCACCCCGCTCTCGCCGTCCATGTCGTGGAGCGCGGGATCGAACGCGGGCAACTTCACGTACAGCTACACCTTCTCCATGCCGACCGCGATCGGCGGAGCCGCGCCCAGCGTCATGCTCGGCTACGACTCCTCCACCGTCGACGGCATGACCGCCGCCTCCAACTCGCAGGCGTCCTGGACCGGTGAGGGCTGGGCGTACACCCCCGGCTTCATCTCCCGGCAGTACAAGCCGTGTCTGAAGGCCGGGATCGACATGTCGGGCGACGAGTGCTGGGCGGGCCAGACCCTCAGCCTCAACCTGGCCGGCCACTCCGGCCAGGTCGTGAAGGACGACACCACCGGGGTGCTGCGCCTCCAGGGCGACGACGGCACGAAGATCACCCCGCTGACCGGGCTGAACAACGGCGCCTGGAACGGCGAGGGCTTCAAGGTCACCACGACCGAGGGCACCGAGTACTACTTCGGCGCCAACCACCTGCCCGGCGGTGACGGCACCGACCCCGCCTCGAACTCGGTCAACACGGTCCCGGTGTACCACCCGAAGGCCGGCGACCCCTGCTACGGCGCCTCCACCGGACCGGCCTCGTGGTGCCAGATGGGGTGGCAGTGGAACCTCGACTACATCGTCGACCTCCACGGCAACCTGATCAGCTACGCGTACGACCAGGAGGACAACTGGTACGCCCGCGGCGGCGGCCAGAACAACGGCACCGGCGCACGCACCAAGTACCAGCGCGCGTCCCAGCCCCGCACGGTCTCCTACGGCCAGCGCCTGCCCGAGCAGGTCGCCGCGAAGGGCGGGCTCAAGCCCGCCGTGGTGATGACCTTCAAGGCCCTGGAGCGCTGCTTCGAGACCACCGGCTGCGAGGCGGCGGACCGCACCCTCGCCAACCAGAGCCGCTGGAAGGACACGCCGCTCGACCAGAACTGCGCGAGCGGCGGCACCTGCACCGTCTACGGTCCCACCTTCTGGACCTCCAAGCGGCTCGCCGAGGTGAAGGCCGACGTCCTCGTCGGCTCCGGCTACCGCACCGTCGACACCTGGACGCTCACCCACGGCTGGTCGTACCCCGAGGACGGCACCAACAGCCCGACCATGTGGCTCCAGTCGATCAAGCGCACCGGCTCCAACGGCATGGCCGCGCTCGACCTGCCCCCGGTCAGCTTCACGGGCACGCAGAAGCCCAACCGGGTCGACGAGGTCACCGCCACCGCCTCGCGGTTCTACCGCCCGCGCATGACGGAGATCACCACCGAGACCGGCGGCCGCATCAACATCGGCTACAGGACGGAGGAGTGCTCGCGCAAGAACGGCACCATGCCCGCATCGCCCGAGAACAACTACATGGCCTGCATGCCGGTCAAGTGGGTCAAGCCGGGTTCGCCGAGCAACGCCAAGCCGGAGCTCGACTGGTTCACCAAGTACCTGGTCAACTCGATCACCCAGGAGTCCCGCGTCACCTCGGGTGTCGCGCGGGTCACGGAGTACGAGTACGGCGGCGGCGCCGCCTGGCACCGGAACGACTCCGAGTTCGCCGACGACGAGGCCCGGACGTACGACAACTTCCGCGGCTACGCGACGGTCACCACGACCACCGGCAACGGCACCGACGGCCCCAAGAGCAAGTCCGTCGCCACCTTCCTGCGCGGCATGGGCGGGCAGGTGACCGACACCTGGGGCGGCACCCTCACCGACGAGGAGGAGTACGCCGGCTTCGTCCGCGAGACCCAGACCTTCGAGTCGGTCGCGCCGGGCGCCAGGGTCCTCAGCGGCGAGCTGAGCACCCCGTGGCGCTCGGAGCCCACGTCCACCCACACGCCGTCCGTGGCCGGCCTGCCGAAGGTCACCGCCCGGTTCGTCAACACCTCCCAGGTCCGGGAGCGGGCGCGCCTCGCCGACGGCACCTGGCGCGAGACGAAGCGAGAGGTCAGCTACGACCTCGACCTCACGCACGCCGCGCGCGTGCTGAAGGTCGACGTCTTCGGTGACGTCACCAAGCCCGAGCAGCGCCAGTGCACGGAGACGACCTACGCCTCCGGCGCCAACCCGCTGCTGGTCGAGCTCCCGTCCCGGGTCCTGACCCTGGCGGGACCGTGCGGAGCCACGCCGAACGCGGCCAACACGATCGCGGACACCCGCAACCTGTTCGACAACCAGCCGCTGGGCACGGTCGGCGACCGCGCGCTGCAGACCTCCAACGAGGTGCTGAGCTCGTACGGCGCGAACGGCTCGCCGAACTACCGGGTCACGGCGAAGGCCACCTTCGACAAGTACGGCCGCCAGGTCTCCACGACCGACCCGAACACCAAGGACGCCACGCACCCGGACGGCGCCACGACCACGACGGCCTACACGCCGGCCGAGGGCGCGCTGCCGACCTCCGTGGCGGTCACCAACCCGCTCGGCTGGACGTCCACCACCACGATGGACCCGGGCCGCGGTCTGCCGACCCGTGCGGTGGACGAGAACGGGCGCTTCACGGACGAGGAGTACGACTCCCTCGGCCGCCTGGTCGCGGTGTGGAAGCCCGGCCGCGACAAGGCCACGCAGAGCCCGAACCAGAAGTTCGCCTACGCCCTGAAGCTCGAGCGCGACGGTCCGGCCGCCATCACCACGCAGAACCTGCGCGAGGACGGCAGCTACGGCACGAGCATCCAGATCCACGACGGCTTCGGCCGCGTCCGGCAGACCCAGGCACAGCCGCCGTTCGGTTCGGTCGGCCGCCTGGTCGCGGACGCGATCTTCGACACCCAGGGCCGCGAGGTCCAGACGACCCCGTCGTACTTCAACAACGACTCGGGTCCGACGGCTGTCGTCTTCGTTCCGCAGGACGCGCAGATCCCGGCGCAGACGTGGAACGAGTACGACGCGCTGGGGCGGGTGACGGTCAGCAAGTTCGTTTCGTACGGGCAGGAGCAGTGGCGGTCGACGACGACGTACGCGGGTGCCGACCGGATCGACGTCACGCCACCGCCCGGCGGGTACGGGAGTTCGTCGATCACGGACGCGCTGGGGCGGACGACGGAGGTTCGGCAGTACAAGGCGAACACACCGACCGGGGCGTACGACGCGACCACGACGTCGTACGACATCGCCGGGCGACCGGTGCTCCGTAAGGACTCCTCAGGGCACGAGTGGCGCTACACCTACGACCTGCTGGGTCAGTCGACCGGCATCTCCGACCCAGACTCGGGCGAATCGAGGAACACGTACGACGCGGGCGGCCGGGTCACCACGACCACGGACGCGCGCGGCCGGTCGACGAGCTTCACCTACGACCTTCTCGGCCGACAGACCGCGACGTACGAAGGGACGGACACCTCCGACCCGGCGAAGAAGACCATCGAGTGGACGTACGACGCGAAAGCGAAGGGCAAGCCTGACTCGTCCACCCGCTTCGTGAACGGTGCGGCGTACAAGTCGACGGTCAACGGCTACGACATCGGATACCGCCCCACCGGTGCGTCGGTGAACATCCCGGCCAGTGAAGGTGCGATCGCTGGCACCTACACCACGTCGGTGACGTACACCCCGGTCCTCGGCCTGCCGAAGACCACGACCATGCCCGCGGCCGGCGGTATGACCGCCGAACGGGTGACCAACTCCTACGACGTCGACGGCAACTTCATCGGCTCCAGCGGCAAATCCGCGCTGGTAACCGACGTTCAGTACGACTCCTTCGGTCGACCCACACGTACCACCGTGGGTCCGTACGGCTCCCAGGTGGTTTCCACCCAGCTGTACGACGCCGGCACCGGCCGGGTCACACAGTCCACCCTGGACAGCCAGCTGGCCGGCAACCACGTCGACTTCACCACGTACACCTACAACAAGGCGGGCACGCTCACCTCTTCCCGCAACGTGCAGGACGGCACCAGCGTCGACACGCAGTGCTTCACGTACGACTACCTGGGCCGGCTGTCCGCCGCCTGGACCGACAACGGCGGCACCACCACGGCGCCCGCCCCGTCGGTCTCCGGCATCGGTGGCTGTGTCAACCCGACCGAGCCGACGGCGGCCGAGGCCTCCGCGCGGATCGGCGGCCCGGCGCCGTACTGGCAGTCGTACGGGTACGACCTGACCGGCAACCGCACCAAGCTGGTCCGGCATGACCCGACGGGAGTCACCGCCAAGGACCAGACGGTCGACCAGACGTTCGCCACCGGTCCGAACACCCCGACCACCGCACCGGACACGGGCGGCGGCACGGGCGGTCCACACGCCCTGGCCACGTCGAAGACAACGGTCGGCACCGATGTGAGAACGGCGACGTATCAGTACGACGCGTCCGGCAACACCACGGCCGTCACCAGCACCTCCGGGACGAAGCGGCTCACATGGAACACCGAGGGCAGGATCGATTCCGTCTCGGACACCGCCACGGCGGGCTCGACCAGCTACGTCTACGACGCGTCCGGCAGCCAGCTGATCCGCCGCTCGCCGGGCAAGGTCACGCTGTACGTCGGCGCTGACGAGGTTACCCTCGACTCGGCTACCGGCGCGCTGTCCGACACCCGCACCTACCCCGCACCGGGCGGCCTGTCCGTCACTCGCGTCACCAAGACCGGCACGAGCAAGCTGTACTACCAGGCCGCGGACCCGCACGGCACCAACGGCGTCCAGTTCGAGGCGGGAACCCTCGCCGTCGCCCGTCGCCCCAGCGACCCCTTCGGCAACGCGCGCGGCACCCAGCCGGGCGCCGGCGCCTGGGCGGGAAGCCGCGGCTTCGTCGGCGGCACTCTTGAGGACACCGGCTTCACCACACTGGGCGCACGGCAGTACGACCCGGCCACGGGTCGATTCCTGTCGGTCGATCCGATCTTCAGCGACGGCGACCCCCAGTCCTGGAACTCCTACGCGTACGCCGACAACAACCCGGTCGATCAGTCCGACTCGAGCGGCACGTGTATTCCCGCCGACGACGGCAGCGGCCGTTGCATGAGCGCCGCCGCTTGGCAGCGCTACTACGAGAAGGAGGACAGCGGTAGTGGCGGTACCGGCGGGGGGAGCCCCACCGATACCGGCACGACCCCGTCAACACAGCAGGCCAAGAACGACAACACCGCCAAGCAGGCCGCCGCGGCCGAAGCGCTGCGCCAGAAGCAGGCCGCCGACGAGGCTCTCGCCAAGGCGAAGCAGGAACGCGAAGAGCTGATGAGCAAGATCGTCGACGTCGTCGGCGACCTGATCGGCTTCAACGACGCGCGCGACTGCTTCACCAAGGGCGACGTCATGGGCTGCATCAATACCGCACTGAACTTCGTCCCCTGGTCGAAGGTCTTCAAGGCGGTGAAGGTCGGCATCCGGGCTTTCAAGCTCTGGAAGGAAGGCGAGAAGGCCTACGACGCCTTCCGGGGCGCGCAGAAGATAGCCAGGGAGGCAGAAGGCGCCCTGGTCACGGCCCGGAAGACCGCCGACGAGGCCGCCGCAGCGGAGGACGCTGCGGTCGCGGCGGAGAAACAGGCGGCGGAGAAGCAGGCGGCTGAGGAAGCGGCCAAGGCCGAACCCGACGCCGCCCCGGCCGCGATCGAGAACGCCGAGGCCGGCGCCAGCTGCCCCATCGGCGGAGCGCCCCACAGTTTCCCCGCCGGTACCCGGGTACAGCTCGCCGACGGCACGACGAAGTCGATTGAAGAGGTTAAGGAGGGGGACCAGGTCCTAGCGACCGACCCACAGACGGGCAAGACCCGGACGCAGACGGTCGAACGGCTCATCACGACCCCGGACGACAAGGAGTTCACCGACCTCACGCTGACCTCCGCCGACGGCAAGTCGAGCAGTTTGACGACGACGTGGCACCACCCGTTCTGGGACGCGACGGCGCGCCGCTGGACCGAGGCCAGCACGCTGACCTCAGGTCACGAACTGCGGGCCCCTGACGGCACGCCGATCACCATCACGCATGTCCGCAACTACCACCACACCGTGGTCACGTACGACCTCACGGTCGACAGCCTGCACACGTACTACGTATTGGCCGGCGAGATATCCGTGCTCGTGCACAATTGCGGTGGTGCGGTCGGCGGTCACACCACGGCATGCACGTGTGCGACCGGCGGGACTCCCGTCGGCCCGATCAACGCCCATCTCGCCGGTGGTACGCACCCGGTCACGGGCGTTCCGTTCGATTCCCAGGGCTTCCCGGACTTCAGCGCCCACCGGGACCCGGCCACGCCCGATGTCGTCATCACTCTGACCGGTGACCGAAAGAAGGACTTCGCGGCAGCGGACAAGGCAGCCGGTATCAATCCGGCCTACCGTAAGAGTAGATGGACGTGGAACCACCACCAGAACTGCGGAGTGATGCAGCTCGTCAGCATGTCCATTCACTCGAAGACCGGCCATACCGGTGGCTTCTCGATTTGCTAGAAAGGTAGGACTCGATCGTGATCTTCGATCAGTCGGAAGAGTCTGAGTGGGTTGGTCCACCGGTGGACTCCGAGATGATTCGGCGGGCCGAGAGTGTGCTCCAGGTGCGTCTGCCGAAAAGCTACGTCGATCTGCTGTCAGTCCAGAACGGCGGTGTGCTGCACAATCGCTGTTTCCCCACCGCATTCCCCACCTCGTGGGCACCGGATCACTTCTGCGTAGACGTGATCTGGGGGGTTGGGGGCGAGAACGGGATCGATGTCCTGTCGCCAGGATTGGTGACCGAATGGGGATATCCCGCGATCGGTGTCGTCCTCGGCCTCACGCCCTCGGCTGGGCACGACACCGTGATGCTCGACTATTCCGAGTGCGGGCCGCTGGGTGAGCCCTCCGTGGCGTACGTCGACGAGGACAGAGTGCCGAAGCGGGTCGCCGACAGCTTCGCGGCGTTTCGGGACGGCTTCGTCTCGTGTCGTACGTACGGCGACGAAGAGGACTGACTTCTGAGCGGTCCGAAGTGAACAGAGGCCGGCGTCATCGTGATGATGACGCCGGCCTCTGACATTCACGTGTTCAGCCCATTGGCCTGAACGCCCGTCACGTCACCGGCACCGTGTGCCACCGCTGCGCCCGTGTCTGGTTGCAGTCGTACAGCTGCGGCCGTGTCCCGTTCGCCGTCGCTCCGCCCGGCAGGTCGAGGCAGCGGCCCGAGGCCGGGTGGTAGATCGAGCCGTCCGGGCGGAAGGACCACTTCTGGTTGGCGCCGCCGTTGCAGGACCAGAGCTGGACCGGGGTGCTGTTGCCCCAGGGTCCGTTGCCGCCGACCTCCAGGCAGCGGCCCAGGATCTGGAGGCTGCCGTCGCCGGCGGCCTTCCACGCCTGCGCCGCCGAGCCGTTGCAGGTCCACGCCTGGACCGCGCGGCCGTCGGCCGAGACGCCTCCGTCGAGGTCCAGGCAGACGCCCTGGGCCATGTCGGAGACGACGGGGCCGGGGACGCTCGCCGGGTCGACGGCGTAGTCGTGGACGACGACGTCGGCGATCGAGCCGTTGTAGAAGTTGTTCGCCCGGCCCTGGTACTTGTAGCGGCCCAGGACCAGCGAACCGGCCGCCGCCAGCTTCGAGGTGTGGACGCCGGTCGAGGCCAGCGCGTCGTTGACGTACAGCGCCGTCTGACCCGTCGTGGCGTTGTAGCTGACGGTCAGCTTCGTCCAGGCGCCGACCTGGACCCGCGCCGCGCTGCTGCGGACGTCCGTGGTGTCGTACGGCCAGCCGCCGTTGTCCGCGGTCGCCATGCCGAGGTGCCAGTTGACGTAGCCGTTGCCCATGGTGGCGGGCCACACCATGAAGCCGCTGGCCTGGGTGTTGTCCTGGCTGATGACCACGCCGTCGGTCAGCGCGTTCGCCTTCGTCCACAGCGAGATCGAGAAGGACTTGGTCGTGTCGACCTTCAGCCCGTCCGACTCGATCACGCCGTCGGTGCCGTTGAACGTCGCCACAGTGGCCGGGGCGCCGTTCACGGTGTCGGCGGTGAAGGTGACGCCGCCCTTGACCGTGCCGGGGAACTTCCCGTACGCGTCGGGGGTCTTGCCGGCCGTGCCCGAGGAGAGCCGCATGCGGTCCACGGGCGCGGTGGTGTCACCGAGCTCGGCCGGGGCCTCGAAGCCGGTGACGGTGCCCGCCGCCGCGCCCGAGGCGGTCTTGCCGCGCCAGAAGATCAGCTTCTCGCTGCCGGCGGCGACCGCCCACAGGTCGGCGAGGCCGTCCTTGGTGGCGTCGCCGACGGTGCCGACCTTCGTGAAGGCCCCGGTCGTCAGGCCGCTGCCGATGACGGACGAGGCGGGACCCGTCGGGCTGGCGAGCGCGGACAGGTCGAGCCGGCCGTCGCGGGTGCCGATCGGGTACGAGCGGAGCGTGCCGTCGGCCAGGCTGCGGGTCCACAGCGTCGGCTGGGCCTTGCCGCTCGCCGAACCGGGGTTGAGGAGCTCGAAGCCGCCCCAGTTGCCGGTGCCGGACACCAGGACGGCGTCCGCGTCGAGACTGTTGATGCTGTTGGAGCGGTACAGCCAGAGGTTGCCGCGCTCGACCGCGAGCACGGCCGTCTGGTCGGCCGCCAGGTCGCCGTCGAAGTCGTTCAGCGTCGCCTTGGGCGCGCCGAGCGCGAGGATCTGCGTCGCCTCGGACCAGTCCGGCACCCATCCGGCGGGGGCCGCGTCGAGCGGTGTGCCGTCCGGCGCCGCCCAGGTCGTCGGCTTGTCGACGGTGGTGTACGTGTTGAACGTGCCGTCGCCCTTGTTGGGGTAGAGGTAGAGGTTCCCCTTCAGCGCCGGGTTCGCCGTGGTGTGCGCGAAGACGTCGTCGACGCCCATGGAGCGCAGCGCGCCGCGGTGCGTGGTCTGCACGTCGTTCCACGTGGTGCCCTGCGGGGCGAGACCGAGCAGGGCGGCCTGGGCGATGGTCGGATCGCTGTCCGCCGTCATGTGCATCAGGTTGCCCGCGGTGTCCGGCTTCAGGATGTCGCCGCGGCCGTCCTTGTCGAGGTCACCGGGGACGGCGGCACCCTTGGCCGGGTCCCACGGCACGTAGAAGGTGTACGGGAAGGGCTGGCTGTAGTTGCCGGCCACGTCCATCGCCTGGACGAAGAGGATGTTGGTGCCCCAGATCCGCGGCGTGTACGGGAAGGTGCCGCTCGCGCCCCGGACCACGCCCGGGTCGGAGCACTTCCAGCCGGTGACCGGGGTCGGGTCGGTGCTCCAGCGGAAGCAGGCGGGGCCGGAGGCGTTCAGGCCGCTGCTCGGCGCCGGGTCGGTGATGTTCACCCGGAACGTACCGGTGTCGTTGATCTTCAGCTTCGGTACGACGTTGACGGTGCCGCTCGCCGGGAAGTCGGTGGAGCTGACGGTGAGCGCCGGCGGTGTCTTGTCGACGCGGAAGTAGCACCAGGGGGTGTCACCGGAGGAGAGCCAGCCGTCCCTGACGTTGGCGGTCCAGCCGTACTGGTGGCCGTCCGCGAAGGTGCCGGCCCAGTACTCGACCTCGCCGTAGCTGCCGGTCGGGCCGACGTCCTGCCGGACGCTCCAGTTGGAGTCGTTGTCGTCCCAGATGTGGAAGTTGGTGTACAGCTGGTTGAAGCCGATCGGCGACCAGGTGTTGACCTTCAGCTTGATGTACTGGTTGGCGCCGACCCAGCCCGGGTTGTACCAGGCGTTGCCGCCGGGCGTCTGGCAGTCGTTGTAGCTGCCGCTGTCGGCGAAGCCGGGCGTCGGCGTGGTGCGCGGGTACCAGATGGTGGGCGCGATGTCGTACTCGATGGCGATGACCGGGTCGGGGCCCAGGTGGTGACGGTAGTACTTGTTGCTCTCGTCCTCACCCGAGAAGCCGACCGTCCAGTTCGACCACTTCTGGTCGGCGGCCCGCTGCACCCACCACTTGACGTCGTAGTAGATGTTCCCGTTGCCGGTGATCCACTGCGTCCCGACCTTGTCGCAGCCGTTCATGTAGCCGGTGCCGCAGGGCTGGTTGTTCCAGGTGGCGCCGCCGGGGATCATCGGCGTGTTCCACAGCGCGATGCCCTTGTTGGTGCCCGGGGCCGCGGAGCTGACCACGGAGGCGCTCAGCGTGGCGCTCCAGATCTGGGCGGTGCCGCGCGAACCGTCGGCGTACAGCTGGGACGGGATGCCGAGCTGGAAGTACGAGCGGTAGCGGCCGTATCCGGTGCAGTCGGAGTAGCCGCAGTAGCCCACGCCCAGGCTGGAGAGGGTGTTGACGTTCGACGTGGTCGGGTGGTTCTCCTGGACCTGGGCGTTCACCTGGCGGTTGGCCTGGGCGCTCACCGTCGGGTCCAGGTACCAGGGTCCGGTGCCCTTGCCGAAGGTCTTCGGATCGGGCGTCAGGACGAGCGCGTCGGCGCTCGCCTCGACCTTCATGGTGGAGACGTTCGCGCCGTCGCCCGGCTGCTCGGCCGAGGAGCGGACACCGGCCACCGGAGCGGCCGCGGCCGCCTGCGCGGGCCCGGCGGCGCTCTTCGCGGTGGTCCAGCGGGAGCTCGGGGCGGCGTAGCTGGAGTCCCACTGGAACGGGGTGGGCGCGTGCAGCCGGGCCTTGCCGTGGGCGTCCTTGAGGGCGATGTTGCCGGCGCGGTCGGCGGACAGGGTGAGGCCGGTGGTGCGCACCGGGAAGCGGAGCCTCTTCAGCCGCGGATCGGCCGCCGCCTTCGCCGTCTTCACGACGACGACCTCGCGCCAGCCGCCGTCCGCGAGCGCGGTCACCTTCAGGTCGACGCCGGGCAGCACGGAGGCGTACGTGGCGGTGGCTCCGTGCAGCGCGGGCTTGGGCAGGGCGAACGGCGCGGTGACGGCGAACCGCTTGCCGTCGGCGGTGGTGACGGTGGCGAGCGGGCCGGTGCCGCCGCCGGAGAGCGTGAGCCGGGCGTCGGTGAGGCGCGGGACGACGGTGTTCCGGGCGCCGGTGACCAGCGTCGGGTCCAGCGTGCGCCAGCCGCCGTTCTGCCTGGTCCGTACGTTCTGGGCGTGGGTCTTGGTGATGAGCCGGCGGCCGTTCGGCTGCGCGACCGTCTCGGAGGTCGCGGTCGTCAGGGCGTCGACCGTCACGGGCTTGCCGGACTCCTTGGCCTTGCGCAGGGCGTCCTGCACGGCCTTGTCGACGCCGGTGGCGCGCTTCTGCTGCCCGGCGGCCGGGTGTGCGGCCGGGCCGGTTCCGCCGGTGGCGGCGGTGCCGGGCGGTGCCGCCGCCGCGAGCGGCGCGGCGGTCATGCCGAGCGCGAGCGCGGTGGCGAGCGCCACCGCCCCACGGCCGGCGACAGCCCTCGTACGATCACGGGACGGCCGTCCGGTCAGGCGTCTCGCGGGTATGTCAGACATGCGGTTCGAGTGTCCCCTCGCACGGGCCCGCCGGTCTGACGGCGGGCATACGGTCGGGAACGATGCAGCCTCGGACAGGTGGGGTCAAGCCATCTTGGCGGTGTGGGCGCCCTTGTCCGGTTTGCTCACTGGCAGCGTACGAATGGGCCCCCTGGATACGCGCGTTGAACTGCGCTTTCCCCCCTCGGGGCAGTCGGGGCATCAGCGCTCCGCCGACCGTCGACGTGGGCCGTGCGCCCGCGTCGTGACGCGGGGTCGCCGGCTTCCCGCGCCCGCTCGGCGGGCATCCTCCGCCGCGGCGCCGGGTGTCCTGTCGATGGCGGTGAGCCTGCCGGCCGTCGACTTCGGCGCCCCGGAACCCGGCACCGTCGTCGATCCTGCCGGGCTCGCCACGTTCGCGTACACCAGCACCCTCTCCACCACCGGCTCCCGGTCGGTGACCGTGGCCACGACCGAACGTCCCGGCGGAGACGGCCCCCGGCTCGTACGGCGGCACCCTCCAGTACACGACCACGGGCTGATCCCGTGAACGGCTCGGACCGCGCCGCGCGCCTCGCGGTGGGAGCCGCGGGCCGGGTCCGGCGGCGGGTGACGTGGATCACTCGCTCATGCGGCGCGAGAGGGAACCTGGATATGGGCGTTTCCCTTCTCTATGTCCAGTAATGCCGTGAGCTCGACGCGTCGCGAACCCGGCCCGCCAGGGGCGGCGCCTCCGACCTCGTCCCCCTCGCGGCCCGTTCGCCCTCGCGCCCCCTTGGAGTACTCGTGATTCGCCGGTCGACGACCCCGCTCGCGTTCGCCGCCATCGGCGTCGTCCTTCTCGCCACGGCCTGCTCCCAGGGCGACGAGCACGTCCGCTTCGGCGACAAACCGAGCGCGACGCAGCGGAGTTCGGCGCCGGCGGCGCGCGAGAGCACGGTCCGGATGCCGTCGAACCCGCGGGACTGGACGACCCAGCGCACCCTGGACAACGGCACCAAGGTCGTGTGGACGGAGCTGAAGGGCCCCAAGTCCGGATTCACCGGCAAGGTGTGGGCGTGGGTGCCGAAGCAGTACGACGAGGAGAAGTACCGGAACAGCGCGTTCCCCGTGCTGATCGCGCTTCCGGGCAGCAACGGATACCCGACGAACTACTGGTTCGGCGCCGACCTCAAGCTCCAGGAGACGATCCAGCAGGCCGCCGACGAGGGCAAGGGCCTGCCGTTCATCGTCGTGATGCCGGTCCTGAACGCGTCCGACAAGGACTACTGGGACGGCTCGGACATCCCGGGGCAGCCCAAGATGGGCACCTGGATGTCGGACGACGTGCCGGACCTGGCGCGCGAGAACTTCCGCACCTACAAGGACCCCCGCGGCTGGGGGTTCTTCGGCTCCTCGTCGGGCGGTTACGTGGGCATGAAGATGGTCCTCCAGTACCCCGGCAGGTTCGGCTCCGCGATCGCGGGCGGCCCGGACACCGAGCCCACCTCCCCCTTCTGGGCGGGGCACGACAAGGAGAGGAAGGCCAACGATCCCGGGTACCTGGCCTCCCGGCTGATCGCGAAGGGCGGGCCCAAGGTGAACATCTCGATCATGCTGGGCACCAAGGAGAGCGGGCAGGCGGCCACGAAGGCCTTCGTCAAGAAGTACGACAAGGGTCCCGTCGCGATGCGGCTGCACGTGATCCAGAACGGCCGGCACAGCGGCCGGCAGTACGCCGAGTCGCTCACCGACGGCCCGCTCGAGTGGATCAGCAAGCGGATGCTGGCGCCCGAGCCCTCGGAGTGACCGGGACCGCGCGGCACCCCCCCCGACACCCGTTCATTAGGTTAGGCTTACCTAAGTAGAGCGTCTGCGACTGCCTCACGGAGAACCCATGCGCCCCCACACCACCCCCGTCCCCCACCCGACCCCCGCCGAGCGGATGCGGTCGATCGTGACGGCCGCCCACTCCATGACCGTGATCTCCGACGGCCTCCGGCAGGAGGTACGGGACCTCGACGGGGCGGGGGCGCTGGGGCGGATCCATCTCCACGAGCCCGACGAGGAGTTCGGCCCCGACCAGCGGGGGCCGCTCGTGCCGGTGCGCCTGGAGCTCACCGACATCGCGCCGGCGCCGGTCCGGGACCGCGTGCGCGCCCGCGTGACGCTCACCGGACTCGTCGCGGCCCCGTACCGGGCCGATTCCGCCGAGAGCGCCTGCATGCGGCTCGGCCAGGCCGTGTTCGAGGACGCGACGGGACGCGGCTACGTCACCCTCCGGGAACTCCAGGCGGCGGAGACGGATCCGCTGGCGGTCTGCGAGGCCTCGCTGCTCCACCACCTCGTCGACGCCCACCCGGAACTCGTCACCCTGCTCCTCCGGCTCGTCGAACCCGGCGCCCTCCACGGCCTGGTGCGGGCCCTGCCGCTCGCGATCGACCGCTACGGCATCACGCTGCGCCTGGAACTGGGGTCCGGATGGCGTGACGTGCGCCTCGCGTTCCCCACGCCGGTCACCGACGCCGACCAGGTCGGCCTCCAGACCCACGCCCTGCTGGCGGCGGCCCGCCGCGCCTCCCACTCCCACCTGCCCGCGGCCTGAGCGTCGGCGCGCGCCGTGACGCACGAACGGCCGACGCCCCTGGTGTCGGGCGCCGGCCGTGGTGGACCCGGTGACTACTCCCAGGCGCAGTGGACGTGGTTGCCCTCGTCGAGGGCCTCGGTGGCGCCGTACGCGCGGCAGGCGCTGACGAAGGTCGCGTTGCTGACGGACATGTTGTCCGCGTCGAACGCGATGCCCTTGTAGTGGTTGGAGGTGCTCGAGTGGTCACCGCCGGCGATCTCGGTGACCAGGAAGGTGTAGCCCCGCTCCGTGGCCAGCTTGAGCATGCCGTTCAGCATCGCCGTGGAGAGCCAGACCTCGCGCTCGCCGACGTCGCTGTAGTTGCTCGTCTCGGCCGTGGTGCCGTTCTTGGTGTCGGTGATGTTCGCCTGGGCCGTGGAGTCGTTGTCCACGACCCCGCTGACGTGGTACGTCAGCAGCGAGATACGGGAGTTGGCGTCGATGGAGGCGGCCAGCTGGGCGCGGCTGGTGCCGCCCCCGCCGCTGCCCGAGCCGCCGACCAGGGCGTTCCAGGTGTTCGGGCCGACGATGCCGTCCGCGGTGAGGCCGTGCTTGGACTGGAAGTCCTTGGCGGCGTTCGTCGACGCGGCGCCGAAGGCGCCGTCGACGGCGAGCCCGTACCCGTACCGGTTCAGCTGGGTCTGGGCCGCCCTGGCGGCGCTGCCGCTGCTGCCGCTCTGCACCGTGACGACCAGCTTGGGCCAGGTCAGCGGGCCCACCGAGCCGTCGGCCGTGAGGCCGTTGGCGCTCTGGAACGACGACACCTTGGCCTCGGTGGCCGGCCCGAACCGGCCGTCGGCGGTGGTGGCGTACCCGCGGTGGCTGAGCAGGTGCTGGACCGTGGTCACCTGCGGCCCGCTGTCGCCGTTGGCGATGACCGGCCAGGTGGCGGCCGACGCCGTGCCCGGCCCGAGCAGGACGGCCACCATCGCGGCGAGGACCGCGGCGATCACCGCCGGGAAGCGTGTGCGCATTTCTCTCCTTCGCGTGCCGCGCCGGCCGGCGTCAGCGGTAGCGGACGTGCAGGTGGTTGTCGTGGTTCGGGTACTGGGTGGTCAGGCCCTCGGAGATGAGCGTCGGGTCGTTGAAGTAGATCAGCTCGATGTGCCCGGGGGCCGCGGCGCGGATCGCCTGCACGAGCTGGCGGGTCGCCGCCCGGTCGTAGGTCCCGGACTGCCACGTGATCCGGCCCGCGGTGCACTGGGCCGAGTCGGTACGGATCGGCCAGATGTCGATGTCGAGCCCGACCTCGTGACTGGCGTGGCCCGGGATGTCGCCGCCGTGCTCGAAGCCGGCGTCACCCATCGGCACCTTGCCCTGGCCGGTCGAGGCGAAGGAGGCCGCGGCGGACTCCAGTTGGGCCACGGCCGCGGCGGTGGCCCAGTTGGCGGAGGCGTTGCCGTCCGGGTTCTGGTCGCAGATGTTCGAGAAGTTGACGAGCTCGTAGTGCCAGACCAGGTTGCGCCAGGTGTCGGGACCGACCACGCCGTCCGCGGAGAGACCGGCGTGGCTCTGGAAGTTCTTCACCGCCGTGACCGTGGCGGGCCCGAAGTCGCCGTCGACGGTGAGGCCCGCCGCGCGCTTGGCGTTGAGCAGGTACTGCACGGCCTTCACGGCGGACCCGTTGTCGCCCTGGCGCACCGTGAGGACGAGCCGTCCCCAGGTGTTGGGGCCGACGATGCCGTCCGCGGTGAGGCCCTGGGAGCTCTGGAAGGACCGGACGGCGGACGCCGTGCCCGAGCCGAAGACCCCGTCGGTGGCCACGGTGTGGCCGCGCGCGCCCAGCAGGTGCTGGATCGCGACGACGTCGCTGCCTCGGTTGCCCGAGCTCTGCGTGTGGAAGAAGGCGCCGGCGTACGCCTGGGCCGGTGCCCCGGCCTGGACGAACAGGGCCATGATCATGGCCAGGAACAGGGCGATCCGGGAGCCCTGCCTGCGCAGACCGGATGATCGGAGCATGGTGCGATCCCTCTCGTGACGGAAGTCGTGACGGAAGTCGTGACGGAAGTCGTGACGGCGGTGCGTCAGGGAAGTGCGTGGGGGAAGTGCTGGCGGAAGGGCGTGATGCGGGTGCGTTCTCAGGGGAGCGGCCGGGCGAAGGCCAGCCCGTCGCGCCGCTCCAGTTCACGGATGCGCGGGAGCAGCGTCCGCTCCAACGCGCGGAGTTCCTCCCGGTGCGCGGCCTGGAACGCCGTTCGGCGGCCGGCGCGCAGGGGCTCCCGTACGGCCTCCACCGGAGCCATGCAGGTGGCGTACGCCGCCCCCAGTCCCCGGTCGGCCCGCGCCGCCTCCTCGCCGTCCTCGATGCCCTGGACGGTGCGGTCGACGAGGGCGAAGAACCCGTCCTCGTCGTCGACCTCGACCCCGTACCGCGCGAGGCAGCCGGGCAGGGTCCGCAGTGCCTCCTGGGCCCGTGGGTCGTCCCGGACCGCGGAGACCTCGGGCCACCACAGGGACTGGAGCGGGATGTAGAGGTTCTTGAACTCCTTGGTGGCCGTCTGGGCCTCCGCCGCGCAGCGCTGTTGCGCCGCCCGGTCCGCCCGGTCCGGCCGGCCCGTCGGACCCGGCCTCGTCGTCCCGGCCGCCGGTTCGGCGTCCGGCACCGCCGGCACGCTCCGGGTGAGACCGTGCCGTCCGATGAATCCCAGGTCGGGGAGGTCGGACCAGCCGATGTACGCCGGTGGCGGGACCTCCGGGGGGCTCACCCCCGCCCGTTCCGCGCACTCCTGGAGCCGGGCGTGACCCACCATCTGGGCGAAGCCGTCGAGCCCCTGGGTCAGTCTGGAGTCCTCGCCCGTCGCGGGCAGCAGCATGGCGGAGACGTCACGCGGCAGCCCCTTCTGCACCGTGGGCGGCCGCACGGTGCCCGACGGCGCGGGGAGGGACCGCGCGGAGAGGCCGGGCGCGGCACCCCCGCAGGCCGTCAGTACCGTCGCCGCGACGACGGCGCCCAGGATCCCGGCGATGACCGGCTTCCTCGTCACGGCGCCTCACCTCTCCTCGGTTGCTCCGGCGCCGTGGGGCCGCCCTGCGGACGGCCCCACGGCGTCTGGTGTTCGACGGTCGTGCCGATCAGTGGGTGATCTGCACGTTGTCGCCGCCCTCCATGAGGCTGGAGACGCTGAACTGCGTGCCGGCGGAGATGTCGGTGACGAGCCAGTAGGTGGAGTCGCTGACGCTGTGGTTGCCGTCGTACGCCTGGACGTACCGCTTCGAGCCGGTCACCCATCCGGTCGACTTCTTGTAGCGGCCCGCGTAGTAGTCGTAGTTGCGGCTGGTGGTGTTGTACGAGTAGGTCAGGTTGAGGTCGCCGCAGCTGCTCGCGGCCTTGGTGCGGATCGTGCCCTGCGCCTCGTACTCGCCGGTGGTGATGCTGGAGACCACGCACGCCTGGGCGGAGGCGGCGGCGGTCGGCGCGAGCGCCACGCACGTGGCGGCGACACCGGCCAGTGCGAGGGCGCCGGCGGTCATCGTGGTCCTGCGAATGCTGCGCATGCCGTGACTCCTTGGGTCCGATGGATGGTGCTCGGTCGTCGACCGGTGGCGGCCGGGGCCACCGCCGGTCCAGCGGAATCCTGACCGCGACACCGGGGGATTGGCCCGTCCCATCGCGCAGTCGGGACACTCACGGGACGGACGCCGGGCCGAAACGCCCCGGGACGCGCGCGAAGAGACGGGCCGGGACGGGCCGGGACCGGCCGGGACGGCTCAGGCGAGGAGACGGCTCCAGGTGCGGGCGTCCGCGACCCCGTCGACCGGCAGGGCCGCGGAGGTCTGGAACGCCCGGACGCCGGCCTCGGTGCCGGAGCCGAAGCTCCCGTCGACGACCAGTGCCTGACCGCGCGCGTTGAGCTGGACCTGCAGGGCCTTCACGGCGTCGCCCGCCGCACCGCGGCCGAGCGGGGCGGAGAGCTGGTGCCAGGTCTGGTTGCCGGCCACGCCGTCGACCCCGGCCCTGTTGGTGGTCTGGAAGGCCCGTACCGCGCTCTCCGTCGCCGGACCGAAGGACCCGTCGGCCGTGAGCGTGGAGCCACGGGAGTTCAGCAGGTGCTGCAGCGACCTCACCCGCTCCCCCGTGTCGCCGAGACGCGCCACCGGCCAGCCGCTCCAGGATGGGCTGCCGCCGATCCTGGCGGCGACGTCGGCCCTGAGCTGCGGCAGCATCGCGTACAGCCGGTCGCCGGGGCACTCGGTGTTGTTGAAGTCCCGGTGCCCGAAGATCTGGTAGGCGCGCAGTCCGTACTGCGCACAGATGTACGCGCACAGGTCGACCAGCTTCGCGTACTGGGCCGACAGCGGGTCGACCGTGCTGTACGTGCCCTCGTTCTCGATGCCGACGGCGACGGTGTTCTGGCCGGTGCAGTGCGCGGACTCGACCTGCTGGGTGCCGCCGGCCAGCGCCGCCGCGCTGGAGTGCCGGCCCTCCGTGATCCAGCCGCCGCGGCTGATGGTGAAGTGCTGACCCGAGTCGATCCAGCCCTTCTCGTCCATGTGGCTGTCCTGGATCGACCGGGACAGTGCGAACGCGTGCGCCTGCGAGTAGTCGGTGCTGTTGGGCGTCGCGGTGTGGTGGACGATGATCTTGTGGGGGGCGGTGGCCAGCAGCTTGACCGGGGCGCTCGGCGGCCGGGAGCCCCAGGCAGCGCACCCGGAGATCACGGGCGTGGCGGCGGCCCACGCGCTCCCGGGCAGTGCGGTCCCCAGCACGGCGCCCGCGCCCAGGGCGAAGGCCCCGGACAGCACCGTACGCCGTCGTGGACGCGGCGTCGGCAGGT
This sequence comes from Streptomyces showdoensis, assembly GCF_039535475.1. Lineage (NCBI taxonomy): Bacteria > Bacillati > Actinomycetota > Actinomycetes > Kitasatosporales > Streptomycetaceae > Streptomyces > Streptomyces showdoensis. The sequence continues at coordinate 46,057 of NZ_BAAAXG010000013.1, forward strand.
CGTTCATCTCTCTCCCCATGTGTTCGGCAGCCGCCCGCCCGGTGCGGGGCGGCCATCGAACGCTACGAGCAACCTCCCCGTCCCATAAGGGAGTCCAACACCTCAAGATCGGGTGAGCGCGCGTCCCGGGACGGTGCGGACCCGGGCCGGGACGCGCGCGGCCACCCGCGGCCACCGGGGGTCAGGGCTGCGGGGCGTCCTGTACGGGGTCGCACTCCTGCTCCTTGACCTTCGGGATCGTCCCGCAGATGGAGATCGTCGAGATCGGGTACTCGGCCACGGAGAGCATCCGGGTGTACGTGTCGCGGTCGACCCGGATGGTGGCCTCCTCCGTGCGGCTGCCCTGGTCGGTGATGACCACGCCGTCGCCGATCGCGCCGTTCTCCAGGCGGCCCCAGACGGCCTGGCAGGCCGGGCTGTGCCGGAGCTGGATCCGCAGACCGCGCAGGTACAGCAGCCGGACGGTCTTCGCGTCCCACTGGCAGTTCATGGTCTGGGGCTCGCGGCCGAGGCAGGACTCTCCGGAGCAGCCGGGTTCGGGATGGTCGGACGCGGGCGGGGACGCGCTCTCGGTCTCGCCCAGCGCCGCCACTCCCGACCTCTGCTCGCTCGACGTCGACTTCCCGGCCTCTCCCCTCGGGTCGTCCGCCATGGGGTTCGGTCCGATCACGGCGATCGCGATGAGGGCTCCCAGCACCGCACCGATCGCCATGTGGACGAGGGGCCTCGCCCGTGCGGACCGGGAGCCCGGCCGCGGCGCCTCCGGCGCGGTGTCTCCGGGGCGGGGCTCGCGCGCGCCGCGTGAGCCCGTCATGTCGTGCGGGCCGACACCCTGCCGGACGTCGGCCCCCTGCCGGACGTCGGCCCCCTCGCGGACGTCGGCTTCCCCACGGACGTCGACTCCCTCACGGGCCACGGATTCGCCGCGGCGGCCTTCGACTCCCCCGCGGGTCACGGATTCCCCGTAGCCCTCGGGGTCCCGGTAGCGCTCGGGGTCGCCGCGGCGCTCGGGGTCGTCATGGCGCTCGGGGTCCCCGTAGCGCTCGGACTCCCCGTAGCGCGCGGGGTCGCCACGGCGCTCGGACTCCGCGTGGCCCTCGGAGGCCCCGTGCGGCCGCGCCTGCCCGCGCGCTTCGGACCGCCGGCGCCCTTCCGTCTCCCCGCGGCTCGCGGAGTCCCCGCGCCGCCCTGCCGCTTCCCCGTCCGGCCCGGCCTCCCCGTGCCGCCCGGACTCCCCGTCCCGCCCGGGCCCGGTGGGCGCGTGGCCTCGGGCGGGCGTCTCCTCCGGCCCTTCCGCCTCCTCCTGTCCGCCCGCCGCGGGCGCTCCCGCCGCGGGCCCGCCCCCGTTCGCCCGACCGCCCGAGGCCCGGCTCCTGCGCGCCAGCTCCTCGGCGCGTTCCCAGAGTCCGATGAGCCCTTCGGGGTCCTCACCCACCACCTCCGCGAGCTGTTGGATCGCCGCGCGGCTCGGCCATTGCTTCCCGTTGAGGAAGCGCTCCCAGGACGAGCGGCTGTAGTGCGTCTTCTCGGCCAGCCGGCCGAAGCTGAGGCCGTACTCCTCCTTGATGCGGCGCATCCCGGCCAGGACCCGCTCGCGGACGGCCCTGAGCTCGGCGTCCCGCCGCTGCTCGTCCCGGGCCTGCTTCACGACAGCAGCCATTCGAAGCACCTCCCCGTTATGAACTCCCCGTACAAGAACGGGAGTTCATCGACAACTTCCCGCTACCTGCCGGGCAGGACACTGTCACACCAGCACACCGGTGACACAGCGGACGCAGAAATCCGTCCCGCAAGCTCCCGCGACTCCACCGGCCTTCCCGTCCCGGACCCCCCGGGCGTCCCGGGCGTCCCGGACCCGTCCCGTATCGCTCCCGAGGGGCTCCGCACCACGGGCCCCCACAGCACCATGGCTTCGGCCGCCCCTCACCCCGCGAAGACAAGGACTCGGAGTGACACCCACCGGTACAACCCTTCCGGCCTCCCGGCCGCCGGCCCGCCGGCTGCCCCTCGCCCAGGCGGCACTCGTGCTGTGCGCCGCCCTGCTCGCCGTACTGGCGCCCTCCGTCCCCGCGCACGCCCTGGACTCCACCACCTGGATCCAGCGCAACCTCGCGGGCATCGGCTACCTGGCGGCCAGTGGCGTCGACGGCGTCTACGGCGCGCAGACCACCGCCGCGGTCCGCTCCTTCCAGCGCGACAACGGGCTGGCCGAGGACGGCGACTACGGCAGCCGCACCGAACTCGCCCTGCACAACAAGGTGAAGGAGGTGCAGCGCAAGGTCGGCACCACCGCCGACGGCGCCTACGGCGACGGGACCACCTCCAAGGTGAAGTCCTGGCAGCAGTCGAACGGCTTGTCCGCCGACGGCATATCGGGCCCCGCGACCATGAACGCGATGCGCGTCGCCCGCACCGTGAAGATCACCGGGCAGTGGAAGACCGCCGAACACGGCTGGTCCGTGAGCGGCCAGTTCGGCTGCCTGGACAACCTCTGGATCCGTGAGAGCAACTGGAAGGTGTACGCGACGAACCCCTCGTCCGGCGCCTACGGCATCCCGCAGTCCCTGCCCGGCGACAAGATGGCCGCGGCGGGTGCGGACTGGCAGACCAACCCGGCCACCCAGATCGAGTGGGGCCTCGACTACATCACGTCGCGCTACGGCACCCCGTGCTCGGCGTGGTCCTTCTGGCAGTCCCACAACTGGTACTAGAGAAAGCGGTGTTCACGATGACATCCGACCTCTCCCGGCGCTCGCTGCTGCGCTACGGCGCCGGTGCGGTGGCCGCCACCGGACTGGCCGTCGGCGGCGGCCTGGCCCTCGCCGGCCCCGCCGCCGCCTACGGCTGGCCCTCGCAGCTCGCCCAGGGTTCCAGCGGCGCGGCCGTCAAGGAGCTCCAGATCCGCATCGCCGGCTGGGCCGCGGCCTCCGCCCAGCAGACCTACGTCTCCTGCGACGGCGCCTTCGGCCCCGGCACCGAGGCGGCGCTGCGCCGGTTCCAGGCCGCGTACGGACTCACCGTGGACGGCGTGGCGGGCTCGCAGACCTTCAGTCAGCTCAACGCCCTGGAGAGCGCCGACGGTTCGACCGCGCACTTCGACTTCTCCGAGTTCGAGAGCAAGGACGGCTCGGGCTTCTCCGGCGGCAAGGTGGGCGCCGCGACCGTCAAGGAGAACGTACGCCGCAACATGTACAAGCTGGAGGCGCTGCGCAAGAAGTGCGGCGACCGGGCCGTCACGGTGAACTCCGGCTTCCGCAGCATCTCCCACAACTCCTCGGTGGGCGGGGCGAGCAACTCCCAGCACCTGTACGGGATCGCCGCGGACGTGGCCATCTCCGGCCTGTCCACGAAGAGCATCTACCAGAAGGCCGAGACCTGCGGCTACTCGGGCCTGGAGACCTACACGGTGTCGTGGCAGCACGTCGACTCCCGGGTCGAGTACCCGTACGGATCGCAGTCCTGGTGGTGGCAGGACGGCGTGGCCTGACCACCGCTCCGCTCCACACTCCCCGGGCCCGCCCCCGCGCGGTCGACGCCGCGCCGGGGCGGGCCCGCGGGCTGGATAGCATCGGGGGGTTCGCACTCCCGTCCCCCTGTCCCGGAGGTCCGCGTCATGCGCAGGCGCACGTTCGTCACCGCTCTCGGCGCCGCAGTCGCGGCGGGCGGCCTGCCGATCGGCACCGCGCGGGACGCCGCCGCCGCGCCGACCGCCGCGCCGGGCATCGCGCCCACGCTGACCGGCCGTGATCCGGCCGCCTCCCCCAACGCCCGGGCTGTGTACGCGCATCTGGTGAAGCTGGAGAACGACGCCCGCTCCGGGAACCGGCCGATGACCGTCATCGGCCAGCACATCGAGGGCCAGCAGGAGCTGTACAACGCCTCCTACGGCGACACGGGCGGCACCACCCACGTCGGGTACTACTACAAGAAGGTCCGGGACATCACCGGCAAGCTCCCCGGCTTCCTGGAGATCGACCTCGGGCCCGGGTACGGCGCGGCGGACGGCTGGGGCAGCTACGAGGACCGCTCGTACAACCGGCCCCTCGGACTGCCGACGGGCCGGCGCCCGTGGCAGTACGCGGACGACGTCGTCGACGTCGCGACGGGCGTGTGGAAGGGGCTGCCGCGCGCCGCGGACGGCACGTACAACCCGTCGGGCGTCATGCGCCGTTCCGACGGCGGGAGCGCGACCCTCGCGAACGGCGGGGCGGCGGCCGGGATCGTCGGGATGAGCTTCCACCAGCCCTACCCCGGTTCGCCGTTGAAGGACTGGAGCCGGGTGCTGACCCAGGTCCGGGGCGAGCACCCGGGCGGCAGCGCGGGCAATCCCCTCGCGAGCCTCACCACCGACCAGGCGTGGTTCGACCGGGTCGTCGACTGGGAGTCGGACACGCCCGAGTACCGGGCCCTCCTGGCCGACCTCGGCTTCCTCGCCGCCTCGTTGTCGTACTTCGCCGCGTACGACGTCCCCGTCCTGCTGCGGCCCTACCACGAGATGAACGGCGACTGGTTCTGGTGGGGCGGGAAGACCCCGGCCGGCTACAAGAAGCTGTGGCGGATCATGTACGACTTCCTCGTGAGGACGAAGGGCCTGCACAACCTGATCTTCGTCTGGTCGCCGAACGCCTGGCACCCGCAGGGCGACGACGCTCCGTGGGACTACTACCCGGGAGCGGACCTGGTCGACGTGGTCGGCGTCGACGACTACGACCCCTACTCCGCCGCCTCGGACCTCACGCACACGTACTACACGGGGCTCGCCGGCTACGGGAAGCCGCGGATGCTCGCGGAGACGTGGAACATGCCGATCACGGCCGCGGGCAGCGACGCGCTGGCCCGCAGCCCGTGGGTGATCTGGAACATCTGGGGCTCCGGCACGACCAGGACGGACATCAACGGCAACGCCGACGTCAAGGCCACGTACTACGCCGCCGACCGGGTGTACACGGGAGGATCGGGAACCGGCCTCGGCCAGAACTTCGACTGGGGGTCCCTCCACGCGCACTGAGGGACCAAGATCGTCCAGTGGTAGTGTGCCGGAGCCAGTCGCACCCGTGTACGCATCGACACGATCCGTCCACGGGTCAGGGAATCCGGTGGGAATCCGGAGCTGACGCGCAGCGGTGAGGGTGACGGGCGGAGCATCGGCCACTGGGTCCCGAGGGGCCCGGGAAGGCGTTCCGGCCGGGCGACCCCGAGTCCGAAGACCTGCTGGCGGCCCCGGCGTCGTACGCCGTCGCCCGGGGAGCACCGTACTTCAGGCTCCGCGCATGGGCCGTGACGCAGAGGACTCCTTCCGTGCCCCTCCCCCGCCCCGTCCGTTTCGCCGTGCCGCTGGTGGCCGGTGCCGTTCTCGTGGCCGGCTGCGGTGCCGGTGGAGGCACGGCGGCACCGCCCGACGCGGAGGCGGCGGGCGCCGGTCGTCCGGTCGTCCTCGACAACTGTGGACAGCGGGTCGAGGTCGGGCGCGCGCCCCGCCGTGCGGTCGCGCTCGACCAGGGGTCGGCCGAGATCCTGCTCTCGCTCGGGCTGGCCGACCGCATGGTGGGCACCGCCACCTGGACGGACCCGGTCCTCAAGGGACTGGAGAAGGCGAACGCCACGGTCCCCCGGCTCGCGGACCGCTACCCGTCGTTCGAGAAGGTGCTCGACACCGAACCCGACTTCGTCAGCGCGTCGTTCCTGTACACCCTGGGCAAGGGCGGCGTGGCGCCCCGGGAGCGGTTCGCGAAGCTGGGCGTGCCCGCCTATCTCTCCCCCTCCGACTGCGTCGGCAAGGACAACAGCGGTGACGGCGACGGCGTGCGGACCCGGCCGCTGACCATGGACACCGTGTACGGCGAGATCCGCGACCTGGCGCGGGTGTTCGGAGTCCCCGAGCGGGGCGAGAAGCTGGTCGGCGAGCTCCGGGCCCGGGTGGCCGCGGCCACGGCGGGCGCCGACTTCGGCGACGCGTCCGTCCTCTACTGGTTCTCCGACTCCCAGGGGCCGTACATGGCCGGGTGCTGCGGCGCGCCGGGGATCGTCAGCGGGACGCTCGGCGTGAAGAACGTCTTCGACGACACGAAGGAGGAGTGGCCGCAGATCAACTGGGAGACGGTCGCCGACCGCGATCCCGACGTGCTGGTGATCGCCGATCTGACCCGCAGGGCCCAGTCGGCCGAGAGCGCGGCCAAGAAGATCGAGTTCCTGGAGTCGCACCCGGTCACCCGGAACATGACCGCCGTGCGGAAGAAGCGGTACGTGGTCCTCAGCGGGCAGGCCATGAACCCCACGATCCGCACGGTCGAGGGCATCGAGAAGGTGGCCGCCGCGCTGCGGGCGTACGGGCTCGCGAAGTGACCCGGTCCGAGCGGCCCGGGTCCCGCACGTCCCCGGTGTTCACCCCACTTGGCGCGGCGGCCGGGATCGTCCTGCTGTGTGCCTCCGTCGCCCTCGCGCTCACCATCGGCCCGGCCGACATCCGCGTCGCGGACACCTGGTCCGTGGTCGCCTCCCGCCTCGGCGGCGGGCCGTCCGGTCTGAGCCCCATCCGGGACGGCATCGTCTGGGACCTCCGGCTGCCCCGTACGCTCCTCGCGGCCGTGTGCGGTGCGGGACTGGCGGTCTGCGGCGCGGTGATGCAGTCCCTGCTGCGCAATCCGCTCGCCGACCCGTTCGTCCTCGGCGTCTCCTCCGGCGCCTCGACCGGCGCCGTCGCCGTGGTCGTCCTCGGCGTGGGCGGGGGCCTGGTGTCCGTCGCCGGGGGCGCGTTCCTGGGGGCGCTCTGCTCCTTCGCGCTGGTCCTGCTCCTCAGCCACACGCTGGGCGGGTCGACGGACCGGGTCGTCCTGGCGGGGGTCGCCGCGATGCAGCTGTTCTCCGCGCTGACCTCGTTCGTCGTGATGACCGCCGCCGACGCCGAGACCACCCGGGGCGTCCTCTTCTGGCTGCTCGGCTCGCTCACCGGCACGGGCTGGACGGACGTCGGGGTGTGCGCCGCCGTCCTGGCCGTCGCGCTCACGGTCTGCGGCGGGTACGCCCGCACCCTGGACGCCTTCGCGTTCGGCGAGGACGCGGCGGCGACGCTCGGGGTGTCCGTGGCCCGGACCCGGCTGGTCCTGCTCTCGGTCACCGCCCTGCTCACCGCCGTCCTCGTCTCCGCCGCGGGCGCGATCGGCTTCGTCGGCCTGGTCCTGCCGCACGCGGTCCGCGCCCTCGCCGGCCCGGGCCACGCCCGGCTGCTGTCGCTGACCGCGCCGGCCGGGGCGGTCTTCCTGGTCTGGGCCGACACGCTCGCCCGCACGGCCCTCGACCCCCAGGAGGTGCCGGTCGGCGTGGTCACCTCGCTCATCGGCGTCCCGGTGTTCGTCCTCGTCCTCTACCGCACCAGGAGCACGCGATGAGCACCTCGCCGACACGCGGGACCGGGCTCCGGGCCGAGCGCGTCTCCCGCACCGCGGGCGGCGCCCTCGTCCTGGACGGGGTGACCGTCGCCCCGGGGCCGGGCACCCTCACCGGGCTGCTGGGGCCGAACGGTTCGGGGAAGTCCACCCTGCTGCGCGTCCTGTCGGGGGTCCTCGCGCCGGACGCCGGGGTCGTGACCCTGGACGGCGACCCGCTGAGCGGCGTCCCGCGCCGCGCGCTCGCCCGGCGCCTGGCCGTCGTCGAGCAGCACGCCGACACGCAGGTCGACCTGACGGTGGCGGACGCCGTACGGCTCGGCCGCGTCCCGCACCGCCGGGCCTGGTCTCCGTCGACGGGCGCCGACGAGGAGGCGGTACGCGCCGCCCTCGCCCGCACCGGGCTGACCGACCGCGCCCACCGCACCTGGCGCACCCTCTCCGGCGGCGAACGCCAGCGCGTCCAGATCGCCCGCGCCCTCGCCCAGGAGCCGCGCGAGCTCCTGCTGGACGAGCCGACCAACCACCTCGACATCCAGCACCAGTTGGACCTCCTGGCCCTGATCTCGGGCCTGCGCCTCACCTGCGTGATGGCCTTGCACGACCTCAACCTGGCAGCGATGTACTGCGATCACGTCGTGGTCCTGAGCGAGGGCCGGGTGGTGGCCGCGGGGCCGGTGGAGGAGGTCCTCACGGAACGGCTCGTCCGGGACGTCTACGGCGTCCGCGCCTCCGTGACCCGACCCTCCCCGGACCGGCGCCCCCACATCCGCTTCCTCGGCACGGCGGCGGCGGAGGACTGAGGCACCCCGGCGGGTCGCCTCCCCGTTCCCGTCACCGCTGCCCGCGGGGGCGGGTGAGCGTCGCGAAGAGGGCGGCGAAGTTGTCGAGGGAGCGCAGGGCCACCGCGCCGTCCCGGTGGGCGAGCCAGGAGGAGACGACGCCGTTGAGCACCGGGACGACCATCTCGGCCAGGGTCCGCACCTCGACCGTCAGCTCCAGTTCGGCCTCGTCCGTGAAGCGCTCCAGGTACGCGACGACCTCGTCGACGTAGCCCCGGTGGTCCCAGGCCGGCAGTTCGCTCAGTTCCGGGTCGCGCAGGGCCAGGGTGACGAGTTCGATCAGGACGAGCTGGGCCGCGGGGTCCTTCTCGACGTCCGCCCAGAAGGCGCGCAGGAGCGCGCGGATGCTCTCGGCGGGGTCGGCCGCGGGGACGACGGCGGGCCAGGCTCCGTCCAGGGTGACGTGGATGCCGGTCGACAGCAGCGCGGCGTACAGCTCCTGCTTCGAGCGGAAGCAGTAGTGGAAGGCGCCATGCGGCATGTCCGCCTCCGCGCAGATCGCGCGCGTCGTCGCCGCGGCGATGCCGTCGCGCTTCATCACGCGCAGCGCCGCGGCCACGAGCCGCTCGCGCCGGACGTCTGCGCTGATCTGCTTCTTCGTGCCCTTGCCCGCGGGTGCCGTCGTCATGCCGCCACCCTAGCAGCACCTTGGCCAACCGACTTGGCCAACCGACTTGGCCAACTGACTTGGCCGAATGACTCGGCTGGATGACTTGGGCGGTTGACTTGGCCAAGTGGCCAACTTTATGGTCGAGGCGTCGTCGCGGCTGCCGCCGCCCTCGCGCTCCGCCGCCACAGCCACAGCCACCGCCACCGCCACCGCCACCGCCACCAGGAGGTCCCCCACCGCTGACACCGGACGCCCGTGCCACCTCCGCAGCACCTCAGCCCCGCAGCACCTCAGCCCCCCAGTCCCTCAGTCCCGTAGTCCCGTAGTCCCGCGAGAAGGAGCCCTCATGCCCACCGCCCCTCCCCCGGCCGGCTCGCACGCGCCCGGCGTGCCCTCGATGCCCGGACCCGCGCCCCTGCCGCTGCTGGGCAATCTGACCGACGTACTGACCGCGTCCGCCGGGACGAGCGTCGACTTCGCGGACGCGTACCACCGCGCGTACGGCGGCATCTTCGCCCTGACCCTCGCCGGCAGGCGGACGGTCTTCGCCTCCAGCCACGCCCTGGTGTCGGAGATGTGCGCGGACCCCCTGTGGACGAAGTCGGTGCACCCGGCGCTGGAGGAGGTGCGCGCCTTCGCCGGCGACGGCCTCTTCACGGCCTACGGCGACGAGCCGAGCTGGGCGGTCGCCCACCGCCTCCTCATGCCCGCGTTCGGGGCGGTCGCCATGAAGGACTACTTCCCCGGGATGCTCGACATCGCCGACCAGATGTTCACCCGCTGGGAACGCTTCGGGGCCGGCTCCCGCATCGACGTGCCCGACGACATGACCCGGCTGACCCTGGACACGATCGCCCTGTGCGCCTTCGGCGTCCGGCTCAACTCCTTCTACACCGGCGGGCTCCACCCCTTCGTCGACGCGATGGTGCGCAGCCTCGCCGAGGCCGGCGCCCGCAGCGAACGGCTCCCCGGCCTGCAACCGCTGCTCGTGCGGACCAACCGCCGCTACCGCGAGGACATCGCGACCATGCGCCGCGTCACCGAGGAGATCGTCGCGGCGCGCACCGCGCAGCCGCCCGGCACCCGCCCGGACGACCTGCTGGAACGCATGCTCACGGCGGTCGACCCCGTCACCGGCGCGCGGCTGTCGGAGGAGAACGTCCGGCACCAGCTGGCCACCTTCCTCATCGCCGGCCACGAGACGACCTCCGGCCTCCTCTCGTTCGCCACGCACGAGCTCCTCGCCCACCCCGAGGTGCTGCGCGAGGCCCGCCGGAACGTCGACGAGGTCCTCGGCGACCGCACCCCCGCCTTCGAGGACCTGGCGCACCTGGGTTTTCTGGGCCAGGTCCTGCGCGAGACGCTGCGGCTCCACCCGACCGCGCCCGCGTTCGCGCTCTCCCCCGCCCGGGACACCACGCTCGGCGGACACGCCGTACGGAAGGGCGAGGACGTCCTCGTCATGCTGTCCACGCTGCACCGCGACCCCGCCGTCTGGGACCGGCCCGAGGCCTTCGACCCGGACCGCTTCGCCCCCGGACGCATGGACGCGATCCCGGAGTACGCGTGGATGCCCTTCGGCCACGGCGCCCGCGCCTGCATCGGCAGGCCCTTCGCCCTGCAGGAGGCCACCTTGGTGCTGGCGATGATGCTGCAGCGCTTCGACATCGAACGCGCCGACCCCGACTACGAACTGACCATCCAGGAGAGCCTCACCATCAAGCCCAAGGGCCTCGCCATCCGCGCCGCGGCACGCCGGAGCGGCCGGGGCGGCCCCGACGCGCGGACGGCGGCGCCGGCGGCCGTCCGGCAGGGGGACCCCGACACCACCGACGCGGCCGCACCGCCCGCACACGGCACCCCGCTGCTCGTGCTGTACGGCTCGAACTCCGGCACGGGCGAGAGCCTGGCCCGTACGGTCGCCGCCGACGGGACGCTGCGGGGCTGGCGGGCCACGGTGGCCCCCCTGGACGAGTTCGCCGGCCGCCTCCCCACCGAGGGGCCCGTCGTCCTCGTCACCTCCTCGTACAACGGCGCGCCGCCCGACAACGCGCGGGGCTTCGTCGGCTGGCTCACCACCGCCCGGCCGGACCTGAGCGGCGTCGACTACCTCGTGCTCGGCTGCGGCAGCCTGGACTGGGCGGCCACCTACCAGCGGGTCCCGGCACTCGTCGACGAGGCGATGGCGGCCGCGGGGGCGCGCCGGATCCGCGAGCGCGGCGCCACGGACGCCCGGACGGACTTCTTCGGCGACTGGGAACGCTGGTACGCGCCGCTGTGGCCCCTGCTGTCCGAACGGTACGGCGTCCAGGAGACGGCCGGACGGCGACCCCGGTACCGGGTCGTCGAGACCGCAGACGAGCCCGCGCCTCCGGAGGAGACCGCGACCGCGGTCGTGCTGGAGAACCGTGAGCTCCTCCGCGGGGCGGGCGGCAGGTCCACGCGCCACCTGGAGATCAGGCTGCCCGACGGCGTCCGCTACCGCACCGGCGACCGGCTCTCCGTCCTGCCGGAGAACGACCCCGCGCTCGTCGCCAGGCTGCTCACCCGCCTGGGGATGCGCGGGGACGCGGTCCGCACGGTCGAGTCACCCGCACCGCACGGGCCGGTCCCCGTCGGCCGCCCGCTGCGCGTGGCCGAGCTCCTCGGCCGGTACGTGGACCTCGCCGCACCCGCGTCCCCGAGGGCCGTGGCCCGGCTGGCCGCGACGACGGACTGCCCGCCGGAACGCGACGAACTGCGGCGCCTGGCCGGCGAGGACCACACCGAGCACGTGCTGCGGCGCGGGCTGACCCTCGTCGACCTCCTCGACGGGTTCGCCTCCTGCCGGGTGGACCTCGCCCTCGTGCTCGAACTGCTGCCGGCTCCCCGCCCCCGCCCGTACTCGATCAGCTCGGCTCCCGAGGAACAGGACCAGGTGGCGCTGACCGTGTCGGTGCTGGAGGAGCCGGCCCGGTCGGGGCACGGCGTCTTCCGCGGTGCGGCATCCGGGTACCTCCGGCGCGCACGGCCCGGCGACCGGCTCGTCGCCACCGTCACCGCGCCGCCGGAGACCTTCCGGCCGCCGGCCGACACCGCCACGCCCGTCGTCATGATCGCGGCCGGCACGGGCATCGCCCCGTTCCGCGGGTTCGTCCGGGCGCGCATGGCCGCAGCGGCGGCCGGCCGGCCCGTGGGACCCACCGTGCTGTTCTTCGGCTGCCGCCACCCCGACGAGGACGACCTCTACGCCGCCGAGCTCGCCGGGCACGAGGAGGCCGGCCGGCTGGAGGTCCACCGGGCGTACTCCCGGTCGCCGGAGGACGGCATCCGCTACGTCCAGCACCGTCTCGCGGAACGAGGGGGCCGGGTCCGCGAGCTCGTCGACGACGGCGCCCACCTCTACGTGTGCGGCAACGCCGGGACCATGGGCCCCGCCGTCGAGGACACCCTCCGGCAGATCGGCGCGGCGGCCTCCGGGCAGGACGGCGCGGCCTGGCTGGACGGCCTGCGCGGGGCGGGGCGGTACGCGACGGACACGTACTGACCGCCACCCGGCACCCGCCCCGAGCCGGGAACCCGCCGCCGTGCGCGCACTATCCCGGTGAGCGGGAACCGCCGCCTGCGGCGGAGGGGTCCGCTCTGCCAGGCTCCGATACGCCGTGGTTCCACCGCCCGCGCCCCGCCCGCGGGGCGGGGCCGCAGGGAGGACGTGACAGATCATGAGGGGCGCGCAGACCATCGCCGGGCTCGCGGACTGGGCCGCCGGGAGGTACGGGGACGAGGAGGCACTCGTCTTCGGCGGCGAGCGGTGGACGTTCGCCGGGCTGCGGGAGCGGGTCGACCGCGTGGCCCGCGCGGTGATCGCCCAGGGGGTGCGGCCGGGTGACGCGGTCGCCGTGTGGGCGCCCAACAGCGCCCGCTGGGTGGTCGCGGCGCTCGGGGCGGTGGCGGCGGGCGCTGTGCTGGTGCCGGTGAACACCCGCTACAAGGCCGCCGAGGCCGCGGACACCCTGCGCCGGTCCCGGGCCCGGCTGCTGTTCACCGAGCACGACTTCCTGGGCACGGACTACCGGGCGCTGCTCGCGGCCTCGGGCGAGGAACTCCCGCTCCTGGAACGGACGGTGACCCTGCACTCCGGGGAGTGGCCGCGGTTCCTCGCGGGCGGGGAGCGGGTGAGCGGGGAGGAGCGGCTGGCCCGGACGGCGGCCGTCCGCCCCGGGGACACCGCCGACGTGCTCTTCACCTCCGGCACCTCCGGCCGTCCCAAGGGCGTGGCCGCGACCCACGGGCAGAACCTGCGGGTCTACGACGCCTGGGCCCGTACGGTCACCCTCCGGCGCGGCGACCGGTACCTCCTCGTCAACCCCTTCTTCCACACCTTCGGCTACAAGGCCGGCGTCCTCGCCTGTCTGCTGCGCGGGGCGACGATCGTGCCGGAGCGGGTGTTCGACGCGGCGGCCGTCCTCGGGCGGATGCAGGACGAGCGGATCTCCGTCCTGACCGGTGCGCCGACCGTGTTCACCTCGCTGATCCGTCACCCCGGGCGCGAGGCGTTCGACCTCGCCTCGATGCGGATGGCGGTCACGGGCGCGGCGAACATCCCGACCGCGCTGATCGAGGAGATCAGGACGGAGCTGGGGGCGCGGAGCGTCAGCACCGCGTACGGACTGACCGAGTCGACGGGCGTGGTCGCGATCTGCCCGCCGCACGAGTCGTCCCGGACGCTGGCGCGGACCTCCGGGACCGCGCTGGAGGGAACGGAGCTGCGGGTCGACGCGCCGCCCGGGGAGCCCGGGGAGATCCTGACCCGCGGGCATCACGTGATGCACGGCTATCTCGACGACCCCGAGGCCACCGCCCGGGCCGTCGACGCGGACGGCTGGCTGCACACGGGGGACGTGGGCGTCCTCGACGGGCGCGGTTTCCTCCGGATCACCGACCGGCTCAAGGACATGCTCGTGGTGGGGGGCTTCAACGTGTACCCGGCCGAGGTGGAGCAGGTGCTCCGCGGCCACCCGGCCGTCCTGGACGTGGCCGTCGTGGGCGCCCCCGACGCGCGGCTCGGAGAGGTCGGCGTCGCCTACTGCGTACCGGCCGCCGGGGCCCGGATCGACGCGGCGGAGCTGACCGCCTACACCCGTGAGCGGCTCGCCAACTTCAAGGTCCCGCGGGCCTTCCACCCGGTGCCGGGGCTGCCGCACAACGCGGCGGGCAAGGTCGACAAGAACGCGCTGCGGCGGACGGCGGGGAACACCACCACCCTGTGAGGAGAGTAGGAACGTGAACGACAGCATCACCGAGTCCGGCGCCGTCGAGGGAGTCGACGCGGTCGACGTCGTGGTCGTCGGGGCGGGCGTCACCGGGCTGTACGCCGTGCACAGGCTGCGCGGGCTCGGCCACCGCGTGCGCGGCTTCGAACGGGGCTCCGACGTGGGCGGAGTCTGGTACTGGAACCGCTATCCGGGCGCCCGCTGCGACGTGGAGTCCGTGGACTACTCGTACTCCTTCGACGAGGAGCTCCAGCAGGAGTGGGACTGGAGCGAGAAGTACGCCACCCAGCCGGAGATCGTCCGCTATCTGCGGCACGTCGCCGACCGCTTCGACCTGCGCCGCAGCTACACCTTCTCGACCTCGGTGCTCTCGGCCGAACTGGACGAGGAGACGCTGCGCTGGACGGTCCGCACGGACGGCGGCGAGGTGGTGTCGGCCCGGTTCTGCGTGTTCGCCACCGGCTGCCTGTCCAGCACGCACGTGCCGGAGCTCCCGGGGGCCGGGGACTTCGCGGGGGCCACGTACCACACCGGCGCCTGGCCGCACGAGGGCGTGGACTTCGGCGGGCTGCGCGTCGGGGTGATCGGCACCGGCTCCTCGGGCATCCAGGCGATCCCGCCGATCGCCGAGCAGGCGGCGCACCTCACCGTCTTCCAGCGCAGCGCCAACTTCAGCATCCCGGCGGGCAACCGGCCCCTGGACGAGGGGACGCGCCGCCGGCAGAAGGAGGGGTACGCCGAGCGGCGGCGGCTGTCCCGGCTCAGTGGCGGAGGCTCGCCGCACCAGGCGCACCCGTCGGCCACCTTCGACGTGTCCGACGAGGAGCGGCGGGCGGCGTTCGAGGAGCGCTGGGAGCTCGGCGGCGTCCTGTACTCCAAGACCTTCCCGGACCAGCTGACCGACCGGAAGGCGAACGACGCGGCGCGCGCGTTCTGGGAGGAGAAGGTCCGCGCCCTCGTCGAGGACCCGGCCGTCGCCGACCTGCTGGTCCCCACCGATCACCCGATAGGCACCAAGCGGATCGTCACCGACTCGGACTACTACGCGACGTTCAACCGCGCGGACGTGCGTCTGGTGAACCTGCGGGAGAACGCCGTCGAGCGGATCGAGCGCGACGGGATCAGGCTGGCGGACGGGACCCTGGTCGAGCTGGACGCGCTCGTGTTCGCGACCGGGTTCGACGCGATGACCGGTGCGATCGACCGGGTGGACGTCCGGGGGCGGGGCGGCCGGCGGCTGAAGGACGTCTGGAGCGCCGGTCCCCGCACCTATCTGGGCCTGGGCGTCGACGGCTTCCCGAACCTGTTCAGCCTGACCGGAGCCGGCAGCCCGTCCGTGATGGCCAACGTCGTGCTCTGCGCCGAGCAGCACGTCGACTGGCTGGGCGACTGCCTGGGCCATCTGGACGCGCACGGCTACCGCGCGATCGAGGCGAGCGCGGAGGCCGTGGACGGGTGGGTGGCGGAGTGCCGCGACCGCGCGGCGGCGACCCTGTTCATGGAGGCCGACTCCTGGTACCTGGGGGCCAACATCCCGGGGAAGCCGCGGGTGTTCATGCCGTTCATCGGCGGCTTCGGGGTGTACGGGGAGATCATCGCGGAGGTCGCGGCCTCGGGATACGAGGGGTTCACGCTGATACGGGACTGACGTCACGGGCGGAGGTGTGCCCCGCTCCCCCCTCGGCAGGTGGGGGCGGGGCACACGTGTGAGCCCGGCGGTCAGGGGGCGGCGAGGGCCTCGCGCAGGGCGGCGAAGGCGGCCGCCCGGGCCTCGGCCGCCGCGGGCAGGGCGCCCGCCATGGAGAGGAAGCCGTGGAACATGCCGGCGTGGTGGTGGGTCCGTACCGGAACGCCGGCCGCGGTGAGGGCCACCGCGTACGCCAGGCCGTCGTCGCGCAGCGGGTCGAAGCCGGCCGTGACGAGCTGGGCCGGCGGGAGCCCGGACAGGTCGGCGCCCGCCAGCGGGGCCGCGTAGGGGCTGCCGCGGTCCGCCGGGTCCGGCAGGTAGGCGTCCCAGTACCAGCGCAGGTGGTCCGCGGTGAGGAAGTAGCCCTGGGCGTTCTCGCGGTGCGAGGCGCGGGAGCGGGTGGGGTCGAGCATCGGGTAGTAGAGCGCCTGGCAGGCGATCTCGGGGCCGCCGCGGTCGCGGGAGAGCAGGGTGAGCACGGTGGCGAGGTTGGCGCCCGCGCTGTCGCCGGCGACCGCGATCCGGCGGCCCGGGAAGGCCGCCGCCGCCCAGCGGAGGGCCGTGTAGGCGTCCTCGGGGGCGGCGGGGAACGGGTGCTCGGGGGCGCGCCGGTAGTCGACGGAGACGACGACCGCCTCCGTGGCGAGGGCGAGCGCGCGGCAGAGCCCGTCGTGGCTGTCGAGGTCGCAGAGGACGAAGCCGCCCCCGTGGCAGAACACGATCACGGGGGCGGCCTCGTCGGTGCCCGGGTCGTAGACGCGGACCGGCACGCCGTCGGCGTCCTCGTCGGCGACGCGGGCGACGGGCGGGGGCGGGGCCGCCGGGCGGGGGCGGGCGGCGAAGAAGGCGCGCACGTCGGCGATGTGCGTCATCTCGGTGGCCAGTGGGGGGAAGCCCGCGGTCGCCAGGTCGATGACCGCCTGGACGTCGGGGTCGGGTCGGTTCACGTGTCCGCTCCGTTCGGGGTGAGGAGGGGCATCCGGCCGGCCGAGGCGCCGCCGTCCACGGCGAGTTCGGCTCCGGAGAGGTAGGAGGACTCGTCCGAGGCGAGGAAGGCGACGAGGCGGGCGACCTCCTCGGGTTCCCCCACGCGTCCGAGCGGGGCGCCGGGGTGCTCCTTGGTGCCCAGGTGGGCGGTCATCGCCGTGGCGATGGCGCCCGGGTGGACGGAGTTGACCCGGATGCCGTCCGGGCCGAGCTCCAGTGCGGCCGTTTTGGTGAGGCCGCGCAGCCCCCACTTGGCGGCTCCGTAGGCGCCGTGCCCCCAGATGCCCTGGAGGCCGGCCTGCGAGGAGATGTTGACGACGGACCCGCCGCCGCCCGCCCGCATCGCGGCGGCGACGGCGCGGATGCCGAGGAACGGGCCCATCAGGTTGACCCGGAGGATGGCCTCCAGGCGGGCCGGGTCCTCCTCGGTGATGGGCGCGGTGGAGTAGATCGCGGCGTTGTTGACGAGGACGTCGAGCCGGCCGAAGGCGTCCAGGGCGGCGGTCACGGCGGCCGCCCAGGACCCCTCGTCGGTGACGTCGTGGCGCACGAAGCGGGCGGCGGGGCCGAGGGAGGCGGCCGTCGCCGCCCCCTCCGTCTCCAGGACGTCGGTGAGGACGACCTTCGCCCCGAGGGCGGTGAACAGGCGGGCCTCGGCCTCGCCCATGCCACGGGCCGCGCCGGTGACCAGCGCGACCTTTCCGGTCAGGTCCACGGGCATCAGCGGTTCTCCCCGGATCATGCCGGGGTGGAAGGAGTCGACGCGGATCCGGCCGGCCGCGAGCGGGTGCGGGCGATGTGGCCGGCGGCGAGCCAGCTGAAGGTCATGGCCGGGCCGATGGTGGCGCCGGGGCCCGGGTAGGTCTCCCCCATCACGGCGGCCGAGACGTTGCCGGAGGCGTACAGGCCGTCGATGGCGGTGCCGTCCTCGCGGAGCACCCGGGCGGTGGCGTCGGTGACCAGGCCGCCCTTGGTGCCGATGTCGCCGGGGTGGACGGGGATCGCGTAGTACGGGCCCTTCTCCAGTGGTGCCAGGTTCGGGTTGGGCAGGGTCGGGTCGCCGTAGTAGCGGTCGTAGACGCTGTCGCCGCGGTGGAAGTCCTCGTCGCGGCCGGCGCGGGCGAAGCCGTTGAAGCGGTCGACGGTGGCGCGGAGCCGTGCCGGGGCGATGCCGATGCGGCCGGCCAGCTCCTCGACGGTCGCGGCCTTCTTGACGAAGCCGCTCTCCAGCCAGGGCTTGGGGAACGGCTGGCCCGGGAACAGGCCCATGAAGAGGTAGCGGGACTTCGAGGTGGTGTCGAGGAGCAGCCAGGACGGCACCGTGGCGGCCTTCCCGGGCCGGTCGTCGGCGTACATGGCGTCGACGAACTCGTGGTAGGGAGCGGCCTCGTTGGCGTAGCGGTCGCCCGCGGCGTCGACGATGACCATGCCGGGGATGCCGCGGTCGGCGACGAGGAAGAACGGCCGCCCGTCCGGGGGGACGACGGAGGGCGCGCCCCAGACCCGGTCCATCAGGTCGGTCGCGGCGCCGAGGGCCGTGGCGGGTTCCAGGGCGTCGCCGGTCTGGCCCTCGGCGGCGGAGCTCCAGGCGGTGGAGGTGGGCGCGGGCAGGTGCTTCTCGCGGAGCCGCTGGTCGTGGGAGAAGCCGCCGGAGGCGAGGACGACGCCGCCGGTCGCCCGGACGGTGAGCTCGCGGCCGCCCCGCGCGACGCGGACGCCGGTGACCCGCCCGTCCGCCTCGACGAGGCCGGTCAGCGGGGCGGAGAGCCACAGGTCGCCGCCGAGCGTGTCGAGCGAGTGCCGCATGCGGGCGATCAGCGCCTCGCCGAGGGAGAGGAGCTCCCGGCCCCGGAGGCGGGCCCCGACGGCCCGGGCGGCGACCTTGACGGCGGTCCGGCGGCCGGACCAGGTGCGTCCGACCATGTTGAGCTGCCGGAAGTCCTTGGAGGTGATGGTGAGTCCGTAGGTGGGCAGTCCGGCGCGGCGCATGGTGGCCCGCGTCCCGGCGTCGAGCCTCCTGAAGTCGAAGACCTGCGGTTCGATGGAGCGGCCCTCCGGACAGCCGCCGAGCCGCTCGGGGTAGTAGTCGGAGTAGCCCGGGGTGTGGACGAACCGCACGTCGGTCCGGTCGTGGAACTCCCGCACCATCCGCGGTCCGTGGGTGAGGTAGGCCTCCTTGCGCGCGGCGGGGACCCGGTCGCCGACCGTGGCGTCCAGGTAGGCGGCGGCCTTCTCGGGGGTGTCGCCGAGTCCGGCGGCGTCCAGGTGGAAGTTCCCGGGGACCCAGATCGCGCCGCCGGACAGGGCGGTCGAGCCGCCGTAGACCTCGGTCTTCTCCACCACCAGGGCGGTCAGTCCGCGCAGCCGGGCGGTGATGGCCGCGGCCAGGCCGGCGGCGCCGGAGCCGACGACCACCACGTCGTACGTGCGGTCCCACGTGTCGTTCATCGCGTTCTCCTGGTCGTAACGGGTGGGCCGGCGGCCGGGACGACCCCTCGTCCGTCCCGGCCGCCGGGTCGGCGGGCGGTGATCAGGGCGTCGGTGAGGACCGGCGCGTCGTCGCGGTCCGCGGCCGTGGCGGTGAGCCGGTAGCCGTCCGAGGTGTCCCAGACGCGCAGCCGCAGGGTCTCGCCGGGGTGGAACACCCCGGCGAAGCGGGTGCGGCAGCCGGTGACCGCGCTCGCGTCGGCGCCGAGCAGTCGGTCGGTGACCGCCTTGACCGCCATGCCGAAGGTGCAGAGTCCGTGCAGGATGGGCCGGTCGTGGCCCGCGCGGCGGGCGGCGGCGGGGTCCGCGTGGAGGGGGTTCCAGTCGCCGGTGAGGCGGTAGAGCAGGGCCTGCTGTCGGAGCGTCGGCAGGTCGAGCACCAGGTCGGGTGCCCGCTCGGGTGCGGGGAGGCGCTCGGAGGGTCCGCGGTCCCCGCCGAAGCCTCCCGCCCCGCGGACGAAGATCTGGTTGCGCTGGGTGATCAGCGGGGTGCCGTCCTCGCCGAGGAGGGTGGACTCCTGGACGATGACGGCGGCGGCGCCCTTGTCGTGGACGTCCGTGACCCGGGTGACCGCGGTCGCGCGGGCCTCGGCGGGGAGCGGGCGGTGCACGGTGATCTCCTGGCCGCCGTGCAGCACGTCCGCCAGGTCGATGTCGACGCCCGGCAGGTCGAAGACCTGGAAGCCGACGCCGCCGGTGCCGCCCGCGACGACTCCGAAGGTGGGGAGGACCTGGAGGCCCCGCTCGTGTCCCTCGTGGACGTACCGCAGTTCGCGGGGGTCGGTCTCGGGGACGCCCGCGCCGAGTGCCAGGTGGTAGAGCCGCACGTCCCGCTCGTCCCACCGGGCCTCGCTGCGCACCGGCGGCGCGGTGGTCGCCCTCGCCACGTCGATGGGCATCAGAACGCGCCCACGGCGTAGCGGCTGCGGAAGAACAGCAGCGGCCGGCCGTCCTCGCCGGCGTCGAGCGCCACCACCTGCGCGGTCACCAGGTGGTGGTCCCCGGCCTCGTACACGGCGTGCAGTGCGCACTCCACGTAGGCCAGGGCGCCGTCGACGCGGACGGTCCCGTGCTCGCCGACGCGCCAGGGCACCCCGGCGAACTTGTCGGGTCCGCTGCGGCCGAGCGCGGCGCAGGTGGCCTGCTGGTCCTCGGCGAGGATGTTGACGCAGAAGCGGCCCGCGCGCTCGATCCGGGGCCAGCTGGTGGAGTGCTTGCCGACGGCGAGCATGACCAGCGGGGGGTCCAGGGACAGCGAGGCGAAGGACTGGCAGGCGAAGCCGACGGGGCCCGCGCCGTCGGCGTCGAGGGTCGCCACCACCGTGATGCCGCTGGCGAAGCGTCCGAGGACGTCCCTGAACTCGGAGGGGGCGATCAGCCGTTCCACGTGTGTCCCCAGAAGCTGTCGGCGGTGATCTCCTTCGCGACCCAGGTGGCGGGGTCGACGACCAGTCCGTCCCAGCCGTACTCGACCTGGAAGCCGCCGGGGGCCTGGGCGTAGAACGACACCATGCGGTCGTTGGTGTGCCGGCCGAGGCTGGACGCGATGGGGATGCCCGCGGCCCGCATCCGGTCGAGGCCGCGGCCCACGTCGTCGAGGGTCTCCAGTTCGACCATGAAGTGCACGATGCCGGGGGGCAGCGCGCCGGGGTAGAGGCCGAGGCTGTGGTGGCGGCGGTTGGGGCTCAGGAAGTGCATCCAGTGGAAGTCCCGCTGCTCGGTGGCAGTCGGGACGGCCTGCGGCGGGAGTTTCATGGAGTCGCGCAGCTGGAAGCCGAGGAGGTTTTCGTAGAAGTCGAGGGCGGACTCGATGTCCGGCACCGGGAGCACGACGTGACCGAGGCCCAGGTCGCCGGTGACGAAGCGGTTGCCGTACGGGGTGCCGAGGGCGCTGTGGTCCTGTGCCTGGCCCCAGTAGATCTCCAGCGGGTTGCCGCCCGGGTCCGTGACGTGGATCAGGCCCTGGACGCGCCGCTCGGCGAGTTCGGCGGGGTCCGCGGTCTTGACGGGGACGCCGGCCGCCTCCAGTTCCTCGGCGGCGCGGGCCAGTGCGGCGGCGTTCGCCACCTCCCAGCCGGCCGCGAGGAGCCGGTCGCTCTCGCCCGCCTGGATGACGATGCGGTACGCGCGGTCGTCGAGCCGGAGGCAGAGGGTGTCCTCGGTGGAGCCGGGGGCCTCCACCATGCCGAGGACGTCGAGGGCGTAGCGGCGCCACTCGTCGAGCGTGGCGGTCTCCAGGCGGAGGTAGCCGAGAGCACGGATGTCCATGGGGTGCACCTCTTGGTTCGTGGCGATCGGTCAGGAGGGTGGCAGGCGGGGGGACGTGCGGAAGGGGGGCTTCAGTGGGCGAAGAAGTCGAGGGCGAGGCGGTTGAACTCGTCGGCCCGCTCGGTCTGCGCCCAGTGGCCGCAGTGGGGGAAGACGTGCAGCCGGGCGTCGGGGATGGTCTTGAGCGCGACCAGCGCGCCGTCGAGGGGGTTGACGCGGTCCTCGCGGCCCCAGGTGAGCAGCACCGGCTGGGTGATCCGGTGGGCCTCGCGCCAGAGCATCGCGTCCTCGGCCCAGGCGGGGTTGGCGAAGGAGGCGCCCATCCGGGCGTTGCCGAGCCGGGTCGCGGGGTCGGTGGCGGAGGCCCAGCGCTCCTCGACGAGCGCGTCGGTGACGGTCGACGGGTCGTACGCCATGACGCCGAGGAAGGCGCGCAGCCCGTCCTTGGTCGGCTCGGGGGCGGCACTGAACTCGAAGAGGCGCTTGATGCCTTCGGTGGGGTCGGGGGCGAAGAGGTTGACCGAGACCCCGCCGGGGCCCATCAGGAGGAGCTTGCCCACCTTGTCCGGGTGGTTCAGGGCCATCCGGACGGCGGTTCCGCCGCCGAGGGAGTTGCCGACGAAGTGCGCCTGGCGGATGCCGAGTTCGTCCATCAGGGCCGCCACGGCGTCCGCGCTGAAGCTGAAGTAGTCCTTGTCGAGCTCGGGCTTGTCCGAGCGGCCGAAGCAGGGCTGGTCGACGAGCAGGGTGCGGAAGTG
The DNA here is from genome assembly GCF_039535475.1 of Streptomyces showdoensis. Taxonomy (NCBI): domain Bacteria; kingdom Bacillati; phylum Actinomycetota; class Actinomycetes; order Kitasatosporales; family Streptomycetaceae; genus Streptomyces; species Streptomyces showdoensis. The sequence goes on from NZ_BAAAXG010000013.1 coordinate 68,330, forward strand.
CGCGGCGAAGACGGGGAGGTTGGCGCCGAAGTTGCTCCACCCGGAGGCGCCGGGGCCGCCGCCGTGGAGCATGATCACGACGGCTGCGTCGTCGGCGCGGCCGTCGGGCGCGGCCTCGTGGTAGTGGAGGGTGAGCCCGGCGGCCTTGACCGTGCGGGAGGTCGACTCGTGGGTGAGCTCTGCCATCGTCTGCGCCTCTCAGGCCATGGTGTCGTGGATGTCTATGCCGAGCGCGCACTGCCCGTACATGACCAGGGCCCGCTCGGGGTCGTTGGCGGCGTGGCCGCGGCCCGTGTGGGCGTCGCGCCAGGCGCGCTGGACGGGGCCGGGGCCGGTGCGCATGGCGTTGCCGCCGGAGTTCTCCATCAGCAGGTCGATCGCGGCCACGCAGCGTTCGGTGGCGAGCACCTGGTCGCGGCGGGTGCGGGTGCGCAGCTCCATCGGGATCGTCTCGCCGCGCTCGGCGAGGGCGTACATCGCGCCCATGTTGCGGGTGAGCTGCAGCCAGCTCGCGTCGATGTCGCTCGCGGCGCGGGCGATCCGGACCTGTGCGAAGGGGTCCTCGGCGACCTTCTGCCCGTACGAGACGCGGATCCGCTGCCGGGTGGCCTCGGTGTAGGCGTCGAAGGCGCCCTCGGCGATGCCGACGATCGGGGTGGAGATGGTGGTGGTGAAGACGCCGGCGTAGGGCAGCCGGTACAGCGGCTCGGGGTTCAGTTCGTGGCCGGGGACGTCGAGGGCGGTGACCGGGCCGAAGCTGAGGGCCCGGTGGTCGGGGACGAAGACGTCCTCCACGACGATGTCGTTGCTGCCGGTGGCGCGCAGGCCGACGGTGTCCCAGACGTCGTCGACGCGATAGGCGGCGCGGGGGATCAGGAAGGTGCGCATGTCGACCGGCTTGCCCTCGCCGTCGGTGACGAGGCAGCCGAGCAGGGCCCACTGGGCGTGGTCGCAGCCGGAGGAGAAGTGCCACCGGCCGGAGAGCCGGAAGCCGCCGCCCTCCGCGGTGGCCTTGCCGGTGGGGGCGTAGGAGGAGGCGATGCGGGTCTTGGGGTCCTGGCCCCACACCTCGTGCTGGGCGCGCGGGTCGAACAGGGCGACGTGCCAGGGGTGGACGCCGACCACGGAGGCGACCCAGCCGGTCGAGCCGCAGGCCTTGGCGATCTCCTTGACCGCCGTGTGGAAGAGCACCGGATCGGCGGCCCGGCCCCCGAAGGCCCGGGGCTGGAGCAGCTGGAAGAACCCGGTGTCCTCCAGCTCCTTGACGGAGGTGTCGGGCACGCGGCGCAGCGACTCGGCCTCGGCGGCGCGCTCGCGCAGGGCGGGGGCCAGGTCTCGGATCGCTGCCAGGACGTCATCGGCCATGGGGCATCCCCTTTCGGGTCGTGGTGGGGGAATGCCAGGACCGTACGGGGTGCCGCAGGACGGCGAAATGCGCTGCTCCCACTCAGCGGGAACCCCTGGCCGGGGACGGTCCGGGAGGGCCGGGCAGGGCCGCGGACAAGGCCGGGGAGGACCACGGGCAGGGCCGCGGCCAGGGTTCCGGGAGGCCGGGGAGGGGGGGAAGGGGATGGACGGGGAGGGCCCTGGATGGACCGGGATGGACCGGGAAGGCCCGGGAGGGGGGATGGACGGGGAGGGTCCGGGAGGCACCGGGAAGGCCCGGGATGGACCGGGAAGGTCCGGGGTGGCCGTCGGCTCAGAGCATGGGGTCGTGGACGTCCAGGCCGAGGGCGTCCCGGGCGAACAGCACGAGCGCCCGTTCCACGTCGACGGCCGCCTGGCCGCGGCCGGTCTGGAGGTCGCGCCAGGCGCGGTGCAGGACGTCGTCGCCGAGGCCCAGCGGCCCTCGGCCGGCGTTCTCCATGAGCAGGTCCACGGCGGTGCGGGCGCGTTCGGCGGCGAGCGCCTGGTCGCGGCGGGCGCGGGCCCGCAGTGCCGCGGGGATCTCCCTTCCGTCGCGCGCGACGGCGTACAGGTCGGCCGTGTTGCGGGCGAGTTGCAGCCGGGCGGCGTCGATCTCGCCGGCGGCGCGGGCCAGCCGCGCCTGGGCGAAGGGGTCGTCCTCGGCCCCTCGGCCGTGCGGGGCGCGCAGGCCGGCCCGGGTCGCGGCGAGGTGGTCCTCGTAGGCGCCTTCGGCGATGCCGACCAGCGCGGTCGACACTGCGGTGGTGAAGACGGCGGCGTAGGGCAGCCGGTAGAGCGGCTCGGGGTTGAGCGCGTGCCCCGGGCACCGCAGCGCGGTCACCGGGGCGTAGCCGAGGGTCCGGTGGGCGGGGACGAAGGCGTCGCCGACGACGAGGTCGTTGCTGCCGCTGCCGCGCAGGCCGACCGTGTCCCACACGTCGTCGACCCGGTAGTCGGCGCGGGGCACCAGGAAGGTCCGCATGTCGACCGGGCGTCCCTCGCCGTCGGCGACCAGGCCGCCGAGCAGGGCCCAGTGGGCGTGGTCGCAGCCGGCCGCGTGGCGCCACCGGCCGGAGAGCCGGAAGCCGCCGGCGACGGGGGTGACCTGTCCGGTGGGGGCGTGCGAGGAGCAGATCCGGGCGGTCCCGTCGGTCCCCCAGACCTCCGCCTGGGCCCGGGGGTCGAGCTGGGCGACGTACCAGGGGTGGACGCCGAGGAGGGCGGCGGCCCAGCCGGTCGAGCCGCAGGCCTTGGCGATCTCGTGCACGGCGGCGTAGAAGACGGCCGGATCGGCGGCGCGGCCGCCGAAGGCCCCGGGCTGGAGCAGCCGGAGGAAGCCGGTTCCGGCCAGCTCCGTCATGGTGGCGTCGGGGACGCGCCGCGACGCCTCGGCCTCGGCGGCGCGCTCGCGCAGGGCGGGGGCGAGGGCGCGGACCGCCGTGAGGACCTCGTGCTGCATGGGCGTTCCTCGCAGGCTGCCGACTTTTCGTGCCATGACGGAAGGGAAACTACGCGTTACTGTTCCGAGACGGAACTCCCTCTTCCCAGCGCCCGTCATCTTCTGGCAATCTCCCCGCAATACCGGAGATTACGGACCCGACCGGCGTGAGTCGGCCGGGCCGTCCGTGTGGGAGGTGCCGATGACGACGAGCACTGTGGAGGCCGCCGAGGCCGGGATGCCGCCCCTGTCCCTGCTGGAGAAGGCGGCGAAGGTGCTGAGCGCCTTCGAGAGCGCGGGGCCCCGGCTCACGCTGACCGAGGTCGTGCAGCGCTCGGGCATCCGCCGGTCCTCCGCGCACCGCATCCTGGACCAGCTGGTGCAGCTGCGCTGGCTGGAACGCGAGGGCCGCGACTACCGGCTGGGCATGGGCATGCTGGAGCTCGGCGCCATGGCCTCGCACCACAACCGGCTGCGCCGGACGGCGCTGCCCCATCTGCACGCGCTGCACGAGTCCACCGGCCATCTGGTGCACCTCACCGTGCTCGACGGCTCCGAGGTGGTCTATCTGGAGCGGATCGGCGGCTCGGACGACTCCGCGGTGCCGTCGCGGGCGGGCGGGCGGCAGCCGGCCTACTGCACCGCCTCGGGCAAGGCGATCCTGGCCTTCAGCGACGCCCCGCTGGTGGAGCGGGTGCTGCGGGACGGGCTGCGGCCGCGTACCCCGCGCACCATCACCCGCCCCGAGACCTTCCGGCACGAGCTGGCGGTCACCCGGGAGCGCGGGGTGGCCTTCGACCACGAGGAGGGGTACCGGGGCGTCTTCTGCGTGGCCGCCCCGCTGCGCGGCTCCGGCCGGGCGGTCGCCGCGATCTCGGTCTGCGGCCACGGCGTCCACCGGGAGATGGCACGGCTCGCCCCGGCCGTGCGCGGCTGCGCGCGGTCGGTGTGGCAGTCTCTGTTCGGCCCGGGCCGACGGCCCGAGCAGCGGGTTCAGGCGGCCGGCGCGGGCCTCGTGCCGGGGACCCCGCAGCCCTCGATGGACGACATGATGACCTGGCTGCGCTTCAGCGACTGGATGTGAACCGGGCCGCGAGGGCGGCGAGCCCGGTGCCGTAGGTGGCGTCCCCGAAGAGGGCCTCCACCCGCGGCACCGTGTCGTCCGCGCCGCGGTAGGCGGCCGACCAGACCACCTCCGCCCCCTCGGGGTGCGGCCGCACGACGAGGGTCGCCACGTACTCGCGGACCGGGAGGGCGAGGGGGTCGAGCAGGGTGTAGCGGTACGAGCGGGCGGCCGCGTCACGGCCGAGCAGGCGCTCCCGGGCGACGACCGCCCCGTCGACCGCGAAGGCCCGGACGGCGCCGGGGACTTCGGGGTCGGCGCCGCCCTCCAGCGTGGCCGGCGGCAGGTGCGGGTGCCAGTCGGCGAGCGCGCCGAAGTCCCCGACGACCGCCCACACGGCGTCGGGCGCGGCGGGGACCACGGTGGAGCGTTCGAGCGTGCGGAGGGTCACGGGGTCTCCTCGGAGGTCACGGAGGGTGCGGGGTGTGGGGGTACGGGTGCGGTGTCACCAGGTGCCGTCGCCGCGCAGGACCGCGTCGGCGCCCCCGTCGGCGAAGACGACCTGACCGGTGACGAGGGCGTTCTCGGGCGAGGCCAGCCAGGCGATCAGCGGGGCGATCTGCTCGGGGCGGGCGTGGCCGTGCAGCGGCATCGGCACGGCGCGCTCGACCAGCGCGCGGGTCGCGGGGTCGTCGAGCAGCGGCCGGGTCAGCGGCGTGACGACGACGCCGGGGGCGACGGCGTTGAGGGTGACGCCGGCGCCGGCCCAGGCGTCGGTGACGGCCGTGCGGCGGACCCAGCGGGAGAGCGCCGCCTTGGAGGAGGAGTAGACGAGGTGTCCCTCGCCCCGGTCGACGGCGGCCCGCGCGGCAGCCACCGCCGCCGCCTCGTCCCCGGCGAGCGCGGCGGCCACGGTCTCGGGGTCCGTGGGGTGGACGGAGTCGATGGAGCCGACGACGACCGCCCGTGGCGCGGTGCCGGCCGCCAGCAGGGGCAGCAGCCCGTCGAGGGTGGCGACGGCGCCGAAGTGGTTGAGCCTGATCGTGACGGGGTCGAAGCGGGCGACGCCCGCACAGCAGACGACGGCGTCGAGGCGCCCGCCCGTCAGCTCGCGCGCGCGGGCCACGAGTGCGGCCCGCCCCTCGTCGGTGGCCAGGTCGGCGCGGATGTCCCCGGCGTGGAGGTCGGCGCCGATGACGGTGTGGCCGCGCTGCCGCAGCAGGGCCGCGGTGGCGTGGCCGATGCCGGAGGCCGCTCCGGTGACCAGGCAGGTTCGGGGCATGGCGGGTCCTTCCTCAGGAGTAGGTGATCTCGACCCGCTCGGTGAGCGGGAGGGCCTGGCAGGCGAGGACGTACCCCTCGGCGAGGTCCCGGTCGTCCAGGACCTCGTTGCGGACCATCGTGACCTCGCCCGCGAGGACCCGGCAGGTGCAGGCGCTGCACGCCCCCTCCCGGCAGGAGTACGGGGCGTCCACGCCCGCGGCCAGGAGCGCGTCGAGCAGGGGGGCCGTCGCCGGCCAGCCGACCGTGTGGCGCTCCCCGTCGAGTTCGACCTCGGCCGTGCGGACCGGTCCGGCCGGGGTGTCCGCCGGCACCGTCGGCGCGTCGAAGACGTCCGGGCCGAGGGAGAAGAAGCATTCGCGGTGGATGCGGTCGGCGGGTGCGCCGAGCGTGCGCAGGGCCTGCTCGACGGCGTCCATGAGGGGCCCCGGGCCGCAGACGAAGGCCTCGCGGTCGGCGTACGGGGCGAGCGTGGCCGCCAGCCGGTCGACGGCGGGCAGGCCCTGGAGCGAGGCGAGCCAGTGGAGCACGAGCAGCCGGTGCGGGTGGTCCTGGGTCAGCGCCCGCAGTTCCTCGCGGAAGACGACCGAGGACTCGTCGCGGTTGGCGTACAGGAGCACCACCCGGCCCCGGCCCTCGGCCAGGGCCGACTTGGCGATGGACAGGACGGGGGTGATGCCGCTGCCTCCGGCGACGAGCAGCAGGTCGCGGTCGAGGGAGGCGGGGGTGAAGGTGCCGGCCGGGGGCAGCGCCTCCACCTCGTCCCCCGCCGCCACGTGGTCGCAGACCCAGTTGGAGCCGTGTCCGCCGGCGACCCGTTTGACGGTGATCCTCAGGGGCTCGCCGGTGTGCGGCGAGCTCGCGAGGGAGTAGCAGCGGGCGGCCGGGAGGCCGTCCGCGCCGGGCAGCTTCAGGGTGAGGAACTGCCCGGGCCGGTACGCGAAGCGGTCCGCGCTCTCCGGCGGTGCCTGGAGCACGAGGGAGTGCGTGTCGGCCGTCTCGGCGACGACCTCGACGACCCGCAGCCGGTGGGTGCGGGACCCGGTGGTGGGCTCAGCCATCGACGGCCTCCGCGGCGGCGCCCTGGTCGCCGGAGTCCGGGGTGCCGACGGTCAGGGCGCCGTCCGCGACCGCGCGGTCGATGCTCGCCCCGAGGGCCCGGCAGCTCCTGATCCGGGCCGTGGTGCCGGCCCGGCCCCCCGCGTCGCCGAACTCCGCGCAGACGGCGGCCGCGTCGGCGGTCCACTGCACGGAGGTGTGGGCGACGCTGAACTTCTCGCACAGGACCTGGTTTCCGCAGGCCGCGCACTCCACCGCTCGCACGTCAGGCTCCGTTCCCCGGCTCCGCCGCGCGGCGGGCGAGGTTCTCCTCGACCTCGGCGCGCCAGGCCGCGTTCGCCCGCCGGGTGTCGATCTCGAACTCGAAGCGGCGGGTCATCTCGTCCTTGACGTCGGCGGCGTCGACGTAGAACTGCTCGTACCAGCGGCGCAGTTGGTAGACCGGGCCGTCCTCCTCGGTGAGCAGGGGGTTGTCGATCCGGGTCTTGTTCCGCCAGATCTCCACGTCCTGCTCGAAGCCGACGGCGGCGCCCTCCGCGGCGAGCCGGGCGGCCTCCGCGGCCTGCTCGTCGGTCATGCCGGGCAGCCGCTTGACGATCGCGCCGTACTGGAGGAGGAAGCTGTTCTCGTCGATCGGGTAGTGGCAGTTGATCAGGACGATCTCCATCTCCGCGCCGCCGCCGACGTCGCTGTAGAGGAGGTCGATCATGTACGAGGGGCCGAAGTAGGAGGCGTCGGAGCGCAGCCGGCCGGAGCTGAGGGTGCCCAGTTCCATGTCGGCGCGGGGGCTGCTCTCCATGTACTGCGTGGCGACATGGCCGTCGAAGACGTTCTTGAAGTACTCGGGGAACCCGTAGTGGACGTAGTAGAAGTGCGCCATGTCCACGACGTTGTCGACGATCTCGCGGCAGTTGGCGCCCTCGACCCGGAGGGTCTTCCAGGTCCAGTCGCTCCACTGGTCGGCGTCCGGGCCGTGGACGCCCTCGATCTCGGGGACGGTGACCTCGGGGGGCGGCGGGTTGCCCTCGGGGTCGTTCCAGACGAAGAGCTGCCTGTTCCGCTCCAGCGAGGTCCAGGCGCGGGTCCTGGCACGGGGCGGGACCCTGCGGGCGTACGGGATGCCGGCGCAGCGTCCGTCGCCCGACCAGCGCCAGTCGTGGAAGGGGCAGGCGACGGCGTCGCCCTTGACGGTGCCCTGGGCGAGGTTGCCGCCCATGTGCGGGCAGTAGGCGTTCAGGACGTGGAGTTCTCCGTCGTCCCGGCCCTGGAAGACGACCAGCTTGGTGCCGAACGCCTCGATCTCGTGCGGTTGTCCGTCCTTGAAGGTGTCGGCGAGGCCGAGGCAGTGCCAGCCCCGGGCGAAGCGGGCCGGCGGCCGGCCCGTCTCGATGACCCTGATCTCGTCGTCGAGCGCAGTCATCTCGTCCCTCTCGTTGCTCTCGTCGCTGTCGTTGCCGTCATGGCCGTCATGGCCGTCATGGCCGTCATGGCCGTCGTAGCTGTCGTCGCCGTCGTCGGTCGTTCAGTGCCGCTGTGCGGCGAGTTCCAGGGCGATGTCGATCAGCTGGTCCTCCTGGCCGCCGACCAGGCGGCGTTCGCCCGCGCGCAGGAGGATCTCGGCACCGGAGACGCCGTAGCGCTCCGCCTGCCGGTAGGCGTGCTTGAGGAAGCTGGAGTAGACGCCGGCGTGGCCCATCAGCAGGGCGAGCCGGTCGAGCCGGCACTCCTCGTCCATGACCGGTCGGACCACGTCCTCGGCCGCGTCGATGATCTTCAGTACGTCGACGCCGGTGCGGATGCCCATCTTGGCGCAGACGGCGACCAGCGCCTCCACGGCGGTGTTGCCCGCGCCGGCACCGAGCCGGCGGGTGGAGCCGTCGATCTGGAGGGCTCCGGCCTTGATGGCGGCGAGGGAGTTGCCGGTGCCGAGGGCCAGGTTCTCGTGGCCGTGGAAGCCGACCTGGGCGTCGTCGCCGAGTTCCGCGACCAGGGCCTCGACCCGGGCGGTGACGTCGTCCATGACCATGGCGCCCGCGGAGTCGACCACGTACACGCACTGGCAGCCGGCGTCGGCCATGACGCGGCCCTGGCGGGCCAGGTTCTCGGGGGTCGTGGAGTGGGCCATCATCAGGAAGCCGACGGTCTCCAGGCCCCGTTCCCGGGCGAGGCCGAAGTGCTGGTCGGCGATGTCGGCCTCGGTGCAGTGGGTCGCGATGCGGCAGATGCTCGCGCCGTTGGCGTGGGCGGCCCGGATGTCGTCCTTGACGCCGAGTCCGGGGAGCATGAGGAAGGCGATCCGGGCCCGCCGCGCGGTGTCGACCGCGGCCTTGACGAGTTCCTGTTCGGGCGTCCTGGAGAAGCCGTAGGTGAACGAGGAGCCGCCGAGTCCGTCGCCGTGGGTCACCTCGATCACCGGGACGCCGGCCTCGTCGAGGGCGGCGACGACCGACCGTACGTCGTCGGCGGTGAACTGGTGCCGCTTCGCGTGCGAGCCGTCGCGCAGCGAGGAGTCGGTGATCCGGATGTCGAGGGTGTCCGAGTAGGGCATGGGGTGCTCCTTAGGCGCCCGGGGCGAGGATCGCCTTGGCGAACTCCTCGCCGACCTTGGTGGCGGCGGCGGTCATGATGTCGAGGTTTCCGGCGTAGGGCGGCAGGTAGTCGCCGGCGCCCTCCACCTCCAGGAAGATCGCGACGCGGGCCATGCCGCCGTTCTCCGCGCTCGGGTCGTCGAACTGCGGTTCGGCGCGGAGCCGGTAGCCGGGCACGTAGGCGGCGACCTGGTCCGCGACCTCCTTCACCGAGACGGCGATGGCGGCCCGGTCGGCGTCCTCGGGGACGGCGCAGAAGACGGTGTCGCGCATGATGACGGGCGGGTCGGCCGGGTTGAGGATGATGATCGCCTTGCCGCGCTCGGCACCCCCGATGGTCTCGATGCCGCGGGAGGTGGTGCGGGTGAACTCGTCGATGTTCGCCCGGGTGCCGGGGCCGGCCGAGACGGAGGCCACCGAGGCGACGATCTCCGCGTACGCGACGGGCACGACGCGCGAGACCGCGTACACCATCGGGATGGTGGCCTGCCCGCCGCAGGTGATCATGTTGACGTTGGGCCGGTCGAGGTGTTCGCGGAGGTTGGCCGGCGGTACGACGGCCGGGCCGACGGCCGCGGGGGTCAGGTCGACCGCCTTGATGCCGAGCTCGGCGTAGCGCGGGGCGTTGGCCCGGTGGACGTGGGCGCTGGTGGCCTCGAAGACGAGGTCGGGCCTCTCGTCCTGGGCGAGGAGCCAGTCGACGCCCTCGTGGCTGGCCTCCAGGCCGGCGCGGGCCGCACGGGCGAGGCCCTCGCTGCCGGGGTCGACGCCGATCATCCAGCGGGGTTCGACGTAGGCGGAGCGCTGGAGCTTGTAGAGCAGGTCGGTACCGATGTTGCCGGATCCGACGATGGCGGCGGTCGCCTTGGTCCTGATGGTCATCATCACCTCAGATGAAGGAGAGGGAGACCGGGCCGAGCCCGGTGAGGTCGGCGGTGAAGGTCGCCCCGGCGGTCACGTCGACGGCCCGGGTGCACGAGCCGGGCAGCACCACGTGCCCCTTCTTCAGGGAGACGCCGAAGCGGGCGACGGTCCGGGCGAGCCAGGCGACGGCGCGGGCCGGGTCGCCGAGCACGGCGTCGCCGCGGCCCTCGGCGAGGAGCTCGCCGCCGCGGTCCAGCCGGGCCTCGACGGCCCCGAGGTCGAGCGCGCGGGGGTCGCGGCCCTCGCCGAGGACGTACCCGGCCGAGGAGGCGTTGTCCGCGATGGTGTCGGCGATGGTGATCCGCCAGTCGCGGATCCGGCTGTCGATCAGTTCCAGGGCGGGCACCACGCGTTCGGTGGCGGCGAGCACGTCCGCCGGGGTGCAGCCCTCGTCCGGCAGGTCGTCGCCGAGGACGAACCCGATCTCGACCTCGACCCGCGGCCGGCAGTAGCGGGCGACCGGGACGGGGACGTCGGAGCGCAGCTCCATGTCGTGGAGCAGGTGCCCGTAGTCCGGTTCGTCGACGCCCATCATCCGCTGCATGACCGGGGACGAGAGGCCGACCTTGTGGCCGCGCACCTGCGCGCCGGCGGCCAGGCGGTGCCGGATGTTGACGAGCTGGATCTCGTACGCGTCCTCGGTGTCGATGCCCGGGAAGGTCTCGGTCAGCGGGGCCACGGGCGTGACACCGTGTTCGGCGGAGCGGAGCCGCTCGGCCGCCTCGCGTCTCTGGCGGTCCGTGAGCATGGCGGGTCCTCCTGCGGGGTCGGGGCTGTCCGGCGAGGCTAGGCCGGGGCCCGTGACCAGGGGGAGCGCCCGTTCCCGGTGAGCGGGAAAGGCCGTCGGGCCGCCCCGGTGCGGGGCGTTCGCCCCTGCTACCGTCCCCCTAACAAGCGTTTGGCGGGATGGCGGCCGGCCCCTCTCCGGGGTGCCTCCGTCCCCCGGCCCGCCCTCCCCCGCACCGACCCCGAACGGACCCCGCCATGCCCGTGCAGCGGCTGAACCACGCCGTCCTCTTCGTCTCCGACCTGGCGCGGAGCACCGCCTTCTACCGCGACGTCCTCGGCTTCCGGCCGCTGCCGCAGGCGCTCCCCGGGGCGGTCTTCCTCCAGGCGGCGGGTTCCGCCAACGATCACGACCTCGGGCTGTTCCCGGCGGCCGAACCGGGAACCGGCCACCGTACGGGGCGGGTCGGGCTCTACCACCTGGCCTGGGAGGTCGACACCCTCGCCGAGCTGCGGCGCCTGCGGGCGCGGCTGACCGGGGCCGGGGCCCTGACGGGGGCGAGCGACCACGCCTCCGTCAAGGCCCTCTACGCCCGGGACCCGGACGGCATCGAGTTCGAGGTGTGCTGGCTGGTGCCCGACGCCGCCGTCGCCGGGGAGCTCGCCGCGATGACCTCGCCCACCCGGCCGCTCGACATCGACGCCGAGATCGCGGTGTACGGTGCGGAGACCCCGGGCGGTCCCCGCACCGATCACACCGTGTGGGCGCAGCTGTTCGGCGGCGGAACGGGGAGCGTCAGAGACGCTCGATGATCGTCACGTTCGCCTGGCCGCCGCCCTCGCACATCGTCTGCAGGCCGTAGCGGCCGCCGGTGCGCTCCAGTTCGTGGAGCAGGGTGGTGGTCAGCTTGGTGCCGGTCGCGCCGAGCGGGTGGCCGAGGGCGATGGCGCCGCCGTTGACGTTGACCTTCTCCGGGTCGGCGCCGGTCTCCTTGAGCCAGGCGAGGACGACCGAGGCGAAGGCCTCGTTGATCTCCACCAGGTCGATCTCGTCGAGCGTCATCCCCGCCTTCTTCAGCGCGTACGCGGTCGCCGGGATGGGGGCGGACAGCATGCGGATCGGGTCCTCGCCCCGTACGGACAGGTGGTGGACCCGGGCGCGCGGCGTCAGTCCGTGTTCCCGTACGGCGCGTTCCGAGGCGATGAGCACCGCCGAGGCCCCGTCGGAGACCTGCGAGGAGACCGCGGCGGTCAGCCGGCCGCCCTCGACCACCGGCTTCAGGCCGGCCATCTTCTCCAGGGTGGTGTCGCGGCGCGGGCCCTCGTCAGTGGTGACCTCGCCGTACGGGACGATCTCCCGGTCGAAGCGGCCCTCGTCGACGGCCCGGGCGGCCCGCTGGTGCGAGCGCAGGGCGAACTCCTCCATGTCCGCGCGGGAGATGCCCCACTTCGTGGCGATGAGTTCGGCGCCGTGGAACTGGTTGACCGGCCGGTCGCCGTACCGGGCGCGCCAGCCCACGGAGCCCAGGTACGGGCCTTCGGTCAGGCCGAGCGGGTCGGCGGCCTGCCGGCTGGCGAAGGCGATGGGGATCATCGACATGTTCTGCACGCCGCCGGCGACGACGAGGTCCTGGGTGCCGGACAGGACGCCCTGCGCGGCGAAGTGCAGCGCCTGCTGGGAGGAGCCGCACTGCCGGTCCACGGTGGTGCCGGGCACCTCCTCGGGGAGCCCGGCGGCCAGCCAGGCGGTGCGGGCTATGTCGCCGGCCTGCGGGCCGACGGTGTCGAGGCAGCCGAAGACGACGTCCTCGACGGCTGCCGGGTCGGCGCCCGCGCGCTCCATCAGAGCCTTCAGGACGTGGGCTCCGAGGTCGGCCGGGTGGACGGCGGACAGTCCGCCGTTGCGCCGGCCCACCGGGGTGCGTACCGCTTCGACGATGTAGGCCTCGGCCATGATCACTCCTTGTTCGTACGTCGGTGTCCGTTCCCGAGGGCGACGCCCTCCAGCACCATCGACAGGTACTGGCGGGCGATCTCCTCGGGGCTGTGCTGTCCGCCCGGCCGGTACCAGGACGCGGCGACCCAGACGGTGTCGCGGACGAAGCGGTAGGTGAGCCGGACGTCGAGGTCGGCGCGGAAGACCCCGGCGGCCACGCCGCGCTCCAGGGTCCTGAGCCAGGAGTCCTCGAACCTCCGCTGCGAGTCGGCGAGATAGCCGAAGCGCGGCTGCCGGCGCAGGTGCCCGGACTCCTTCTGGTAGATGGCGACGGCGGCGCGGTGCCGGTCGATCTCCCGGAAGGACTCGGTGACGAGGTTCTCCAGGGTCTCCCGGGGCCCGAGCGCCGCGGCGAGCACGGCGTCGTAGCGGGCCCACAGCTCGTCCAGGAACGCGCGGAGGATCTCGTCGAGCATCGACTCCTTGGAGTCGAAGTGGTGGTAGAGGCTGCCCGCGAGCAGGCCGGCCGCGTCCGCGATGCGGCGCACCGTGGTGGCGTCGTACCCCTCGGAGGCGAACACCTCGGCCGCCGTGTCCAGGATCTCGCGGCGCCGCTCCGGGGCCGGTCTCACGGGTGCTGGCTGCTGACGGAGAGGACCTCGCCGGTCAGGTACGAGGAGTACCCGCTGGCGAGGAAGACGATCACGTTGGCCACCTCCCACGGCTCCGCGTAGCGCCCGAACGCCTCGCGGGAGGTGAGCTCGGCCAGGAGCTCGGGGGTGGTGACCTTCACCAGGTGCGGGTGCATGGCGAGGCTCGGGGAGACGGCGTTGACCCGCACTCCGTACGCGGCGGCCTCCACGGCGGCGCAGCGGGTGAGGGCCATCACGCCGGCCTTGGCCGCGGCGTAGTGGGCCTGGCCCCGCTGGGCCCGCCAGCCGACCACCGAGGCGTTGTTGACGACGACGCCGCCTCCGCCGGCGGCCTTCATGCGGCGCAGGGCGGCGCGGGTGCAGCGGAAGGTGCCGTTCAGGGTGACGTCGAGGACCTTGTCCCACTGGGCGTCGGTCATGTCGACCAGGTCGGCGGTGCCGCCGAGGCCCGCGTTGTTGACGACGATGTCGAGGCGTCCGTGGCGCTCCTCGACGAGGTCGAGCAGGGCGGCCACCTGGCTCTCGTCGGTGACGTCGCAGGGCAGGGCGGCGACGCGGCCGGCGCCGAACTCGGCGGCCAGCTCCGCCTCGGACTCCCCCAGCCGGCGGGCGTGGGCGTCGGAGAGGACCACCCGCGCGCCCTCCTCCAGGAGCCGCCGGGCGGTCGCCCCGCCGATCCCGGCGCCGGCGGCGGCGGTGACGACGGCGGTGCGTCCGGCGAGCAGGCCGTGGCCCGGCAGGTAGGGCGGCGGTGTCTGCGGAGCGGTCACGGGCGGACCTCCTTGGGCAGGCCGAGGACGCGCTCGGCGATGATGTTCCGCTGGATCTCGTTGGAGCCGGCGTAGATGGTGTCGGAGCGGGAGAAGAGGTACAGCCGCTGCCAGTCGGTGAGGTCGTACGGCTCGCCGGCGGCCAGCATGCCGTCGGCGCCGCAGACCTCCATGGCCAGTTCGCCCAGTTCCCGGTGCCAGGTGGCCCAGAAGATCTTCCCGATCGACGCCTCGGGGCCCGGGGCGCCGGCCGCGACGCCGCCGAGCATGCGCAGGGCGTTGAACCGGATGGTCTCCAGGCCGATCCAGGCGCGGGCGATCCGGTCGCGGATCAGCGGGTCGTCGGCGGCGCCGTTGCGCCGGGCGAGGTCGATGACGGCCTCCAGTTCGCGGCGGAAGCCGACCTGCTGGCCGAGGGTGGACACGCCCCGCTCGAAGCCGAGGGTGGCCATGGCCACCCGCCAGCCGTCGCCGGGGGCGCCGACGAGGTGGGAGGCGTGGGTGCGGGCGCCGTCGAAGAAGACCTCGTTGAACTCCGAGGTGGCGGTCAGCTGGACGATCGGCCTGATCTCCACGCCCGGCTGGTCCAGCGGGACGAGGAGGTAGGAGAGGCCCCGGTGGCGGACCGATCCCGGCTCCGTGCGGGCCACGACGAAGCACCAGTCGGCCTCGTGCGCGAGCGAGGTCCACACCTTCTGCCCGGTGACGACCCACGCGTCGCCGTCCCGCTCGGCGCGGGTCCGCACGTTGGCCAGGTCCGAGCCGGCGTCCGGCTCGGAGTAGCCCTGGCACCACAGTTCCTCGGCGGCGACGATCCGGGGGAGGAAGCGTGCCCGCTGCTCGGGGGTGCCGAAGGCGATGAGCGTGGGTCCCAGGAGCTGCTCGCCGATGTGGTTGACGTGCGCGGGGGCGTCGGCGAGGGCGTACTCCTCGTGGAAGGCGACCTGCTGTTCGAGGGTCGCGCCCCGCCCGCCGTACTCCTTGGGCCAGCCGACGCAGGTCCAGCCGGCGGCGGCCATGTGCCGTTCCCAGGCGAGGCGTTCGGCGTGGGCCTCGTGTTCCCGTCCGGGGCCGCCGCGGCCGCGCAGGGCCGCGAACTCTCCCGTGAGGTGGGAGCGCAGCCAGCTGCGGATCTCTCGGCGGAACTGCTCGACGTCGCTCATGCTCGCACGTTAACCTACCAAACACTTGTTAGGGAAGGAGGGCGGATGTCCGCTGCCCGCACCGCGTCCGGGTCACCCGCACGGACGGCACCTGTCCGCTATGAACGCCGGGGGCCGGTGGCCGTGGTCACCATGGACCGGCCCGAATACCGCAACGCCCAGAACTCCGCGATGACCTACGCCCTCGACCGCGCCTTCTACCGCGCCGCCGGGGAAGACGAGGTCAAGGTGGTCGTGCTCGCCGGAGCGGGGAGGCACTTCTCCGCCGGCCACGACATCGGCACCCCCGAGCGGGACGCCCACCTGCCGTTCGACCGCACGGCCGGACTCTGGTGGGACCACTCCGACAAGGCGGGGGCGGAGAGCCGCTTCGCCCGCGAGTCCGAGGTCTACCTGGGCATGTGCCGGCGCTGGCGCGAACTGCCCAAGCCCGTGATCGCCTCGGTGCAGGGCGCCTGCGTCGCCGGCGGCCTGATGCTCGCCTGGGTCTGCGACCTGATCGTCGCCGCCGAGGACGCCTTCTTCGCCGACCCCGTGGTCCGCATGGGCATCCCCGGCGTGGAGTACTTCGCCCACCCCTGGGTGATGCCCCCGCGCATCGCCAAGGAGTTCCTGTACACGGGCGACCGGATGGACGCCCGCCGCGCCTACGAGGTCGGCATGGTCAACCGGGTCGTCCCCACCGCCGAACTCGCCGAACGCACGCTGGCGTTGGCGAACCGCATCGCCGAGATGCCCCGGATGGGCCTGGCCCTGACCAAGCGCGCCGTCAACCAGGCCGAGGACCTCCAGGGCCTGCACACCGGCATGGACTCGGTCTTCGGACTGCACCACCTCGCGCACGCGCACAACGCCGAGACGGCCCCGGACTCCCTCGGCGGCATGGACATACGCTCGATGAAGGCGGCGGGAGCCTGATGGACCTGCACTTCTCACCGGCGGAGGACGCCTTCCGGGCCGAGGCCCGCGCCTGGCTCACCGCCCACGTGCCCGGCACCCCCCTGCCCTCCCTGGAGACGGAGGAGGGCTTCGCCGCCCACCGGGAGTGGGAGCGGACCCTGCACGCGGACCGCTGGTCGGTGGTCTCCTGGCCCGAGGAGTACGGCGGCCGGGGTGCCTCGATCCTCCGCTGGCTGGTCTTCGAGGAGGAGTACTACGCGGCCGGCGCCCCCGGCCGGGTCAGCCAGAACGGCATCAACCTCCTCGCCCCCACCCTCTTCGAGCACGGCACCGACGAACAGCGCGCCCGCGTGCTGCCCACCATGGCGAGCGGCGAGGTCATCTGGGCCCAGGCCTGGTC
Organism: Streptomyces showdoensis; assembly: GCF_039535475.1. NCBI lineage: Bacteria > Bacillati > Actinomycetota > Actinomycetes > Kitasatosporales > Streptomycetaceae > Streptomyces > Streptomyces showdoensis. The sequence goes on from NZ_BAAAXG010000013.1 coordinate 84,638, forward strand.
CGAGCCGGAATCGGGCTCCGACCTGGCCTCGCTGCGCTCCACGGCCCGCCGCACCGACGGCGGCTGGCTCCTGAGCGGCCAGAAGACCTGGTCGTCCCGGGCCGCCTTCGCCGACCGCGCCTTCGGCCTGTTCCGCAGCGACCCCGGCGCCGCGAAGCCGCACCAGGGCCTGACCTACCTGATGTTCCCACTGGACGCCGACGGGGTCACCGTACGGCCCATCGGGCGGCTCGACGGCAAGCCCGCCTTCGCCGAACTCTTCCTCGACGAGGTCTTCGTGCCCGACGCGGACGTGATCGGCGCGCCGGGCGAGGGCTGGCGGGTCGCCATGAGCACCGCGGGCAACGAGCGCGGGCTGACCCTGCGCAGCCCCGGCCGGTTCACCGCCGCCGCCGAGCGCCTCACCGGGCTGTGGCGGGAGAACGCCGACCCGGCCGACACCGCCCTGCGCGACCGGGTCGCCAACGCCGTCATCGGGGCCCGGGCCTACCGCCTCTTCACCTACGCCAACGCCTCACGGATCGCCGCCGGCGGCTCCATCGGCGCCGAGTCCAGCCTCAACAAGGTGTTCTGGTCCGAGCTCGACATCGCCCTCCACGAGACCGCGCTCGACCTCCTGGGACCGTACGGCGAACTGTCCGACGCGGCCGGAGAGGCTCCCGCGCACGGCGGCTGGGCCGAGGGCCACACCTTCTCCCTCGCCGGCCCCATCTACGCCGGCACCAACGAGATCCAGCGCGACATCATCGCCGAGCGCGTGCTCGGCCTGCCGAAGGGACGCCGGTGATGCGCTTCCTCCTCGACGACGAGCAGCGGGAGTTCGCCCGTTCCCTCGACGCCCTGCTCACCGCGGCGGACACCCCCCGGACCGTACGGGCCTGGGGCGCCGGGGACTCCGCGCCCGGCCGCGCGCTCTGGGCGAGGCTCGCGGAGGCGGGCGTCCTCGCCCTCGCCGTGCCGGAGCGGCACGAGGGCCTGGGCCCGCTCCCCCTCGACCTGACCGTCGCCTTCACCGAACTGGGCCGCCACGCCGTCCCCGGCCCGCTCGTGGAGACCGTCGCCGCGGCGGCCCTCCTCGACCGGCTCGACGGTGCCGCGGCCTCGACCTGGCTGCCGCAGATCGCCTCCGGGAAGGCCCTCGTCTCGCTCTGCGCGCCGGAGTTCGGCGGCCCGTACGCCCTGGACCCGGACGCCGCCGACGCCGTCCTCCTCGTCGAGGGCGACACCGTCCGCCTGGCGGAGGGCCACGGCCGCGTCCAGCCCTCGGCCGACCCCGCCCGCCGGCTCGCCCGCCCGCTCGGCGGCACCGTGCTGGCGCGGGGCCCGGCGGTCGCCGCCGCGGCCGCGCACGCCGCGGAACTCGCCGCCCTGGCCACCGCCGCCCAGTGCCTGGGCCTCGGCCGCGCCCTGCTCGACCGGACCGTCGCGTACGTGAAGCAGCGCACCCAGTTCGGGGTCGCCATCGGCTCCTTCCAGGCCGTCAAGCACCGGCTCGCCGACACGCTGATCGCCCTGGAGTTCGCGCGGCCCCTGCTCGACTCCGCCGCCCTGGCCCTGGCGGACGGAGCCGGTCACGCCGCCGCCGAGGTCGCGGCGGCGAAGGTCACGGCGGGCGAGGCCGCCTACGCCGCCGCCCGCACGGCCCTGCAGCTCCACGGCGCCGTCGGCTACACGGAGGAGCTGGACCTCGCCCTGTGGATCCGCAAGGCCCGCCCCCTCCGCGACGCCTGGGGCACCCCCGCGGCCTGCCGCGCCCGCGTCCTGGCACCCCCGCCGGCGTCGACGGGAGCGGAGGCATGAGGCTGACGGAGGAACAGCGGGAACTGCGGTCCGCGGTCCGCGCCGTGCTCGAACGCCACCCCGGTGACGCGTCCTGGCGCCCGCTGGCCGAACGGATCGGCGTCGCCGGACTCGCCGTCCCCGAGGAGTACGGCGGCGCCGGGTGCGGGGCCGTGGAGGTCGGCGTGGTGATGGAGGAGCTCGGCCGGGAGCTGAGCCCGGTTCCGTACCTCGGCTCCGCGGTCCTCGTCGTGGGCGCGCTGCTCGCCTCGGGCGACCGGGCGGCCCGCGCGCGGCTGCTGCCGGAACTGGCCTCGGGGGCCGTGGTCGGGGCCCTGGCCTGGGCCGAGCACGGTTCCTGGGACGTGTCGGCCGTACGGGCCGAGGCCGGCCCCGCCCCCGGAGGGCGCTGGCGGATCACCGGCACCAAGGAGCACGTGCTGGACGGCGCGGGAGCCGGGCTGCTGCTCGTCGCGGCCCGCTCGGCGGCCGGGGTCTCGCTCTTCGAAGTCCCCGCGGACGCCCCGGGCGTGCGCCGCGAGGCGGTGGTCACGATGGACGCCACCCGGGCCCAGGCACGCGTGGTGCTCTCCGGGGCGGAGGGCCGGCTCCTCGGCCCGGAGGGCGACGGCGAGCGGGTGCTGCGGCACGTGCTGGACCTGGCCTGCACGGCCCTCGCCGCCGAACAGGTCGGCGCCGCCGCGCGCGCCCTCGACGTCACGCTCGGCTACGCCCGGGAGCGGGTCCAGTTCGGCCGCCCCATCGGCTCCTTCCAGGCGGTCAAGCACCGCCTGGCGGACGCCTACGTCCTGGTGGAGTCGGCCCGCTCGGCCGCGCTCGGCGCCTCCTTCGCCGCCGCCGGGGGCGACCCGGAGCTGCCCCGCCTGGCGGCGGCCGCCAAGTCGGCCTGCTCGGAGGCGTTCTCGGCGGTGGCCGGCGAGATGATCCAGCTGCACGGGGGCATCGGCATCACCTGGGAACACGAGGCCCACCGCTACTTCAAGCGCGCCCACGCCTCCGCCCAGCTCTTCGGCCCCCCGTCCTGGCACCGCGCCCGCCTGGCGGCCGCCCTGGGCCTGCCGGGGGCCTGAGCGGCCGGGGCTCCCTCACGGCGGCACCGCTGTCCCGGCCCGGGCGACGACGATCAGGACGTCCTCGTGGGACCAGCGGCGGGTCCCGGTCTTCGGCGGGTTGAGGAGCGGGACCCGCGAGTCGCCGGGGCGGTAGCCGAGTGCGGTGGCGCCCTGGCGGCCGGCGGCCTCGACGAGCGTGGCGAAGGGGGCCTCGGTCCCGGCGGGGACGTAGTCGGTGGCGGGGCGCAGCCGGATCGCGTTGCCCGTGGGCGAGAACAGCTCGTCGAAGGCCGCCGCGAGTTCGGCGGTCTGCGACACCTGCGCCATGAGCAGCCCGACCAGCCGTCCGCCGACCACGAGGTCCGTGTGCGCACCGGACGGGGCGAGGCGGCGGTGCCGGACGTCGCTCAGCTCGGCGACGGTACGGACCGGACACCCCGACTCGCGCTCGGCGGCGCGCAGCCGGAGGAGGGTGACGAGGGCCTGCTCGTCGGGGTCGGGGTGCCCGTCGGGCCCGCCGAGGACGAGGACGGGGTGGGCGGGCCGGGCCGGGTCCGTGGGTGGGAGGGTCTGTTCGCGGATCGCCTCCCAGCCGTTGTGGGACAGGCCGGCGACGATCTCCGGGCCCCGCCGGTTCCAGCCCAGCACGACGACGCGGGCGGGGGCGGCGGGCGGTGCGGACTCCGCCGGTGGGCGGGGCGGGGGCGGTGGGGGCGGGGTCGTGGTCCAGGTCGGCGGGGTCCCGTCCTCGGCCAGGACGACGACGGCGTCGCCGGGGCCGAGGGCCGTGCGCGGCGGCGGGTTGAGGAGCGGCGGGCCGTCCGGGCGCACGAGGCCCACCACGCAGCCGTCCGCGCAGGCCGTCCGCAGCTCGCCGAAGGTCCGGCCGACGAGCCCGGGGACGCGGTGGACGTGCAGCTCGGCACCGGCGAAGTCGAGCAGGTCCTCCAGCACGAGCGGCAGTCCGGGTTCGAGGACGCACTGGACCAGGATCCGGGCCGCGACGCCGTCGACGTCCAGGACCACCGCGCCGGGCCCGGCGGCCTGCCGGGCGGTGGAGACGTGCCGGCTCTGCCGGACCGCCGCCACGACCCGTACCGGACGCACCTCGCCGACCACGGCCCGCAGCGCGAGCAGCGTCTTGACCACCTGGGTGTCGGCCTCGGGGGTGTCCGGCGGCAGCACCACGACCGTCCCGGCGGCGGCCGGGCCGACGCGCGCGAGGGCCGCCGGATCGGCGGGGCGGCCCCGGCGGCAGATCAGCCGCACCCGTCGGCCGCCGACGGCGGCGGCCACCGCCCGTAACTCCCGCTCCATGTCGAGCTTGTCGCGGTCGGCGAGGACGACCACGGCGCCGTGCCGCCGCTGGGCGTGCGCGGCGAGCAGTTCGGCGACGAGCGTCGGGGTCTGCTCGGACCAGCCGAGGACCAGCGAGTGACCGCGCTCCACGACCGTCGACTGGCCGCGCTGGAGCTCCGTCAGCCGGTCGGTGATGGCGGTGGTGACGAGGCCGACGAGGGTGGAGACGTACAGCAGGGACACCAGGGCGAGGAGGACGGTGAGGACGACCCGCAGCGGCGGACCGACCTCGCCGCCGAGCCGGAGGGTCTGGCCGACGGTCCGCCAGACGCTCTCCACCTTGCCCTGGACGGTGGCGGGCGAGCGGGAGTCGGTCCAGACGAGCAGGGCGCTCACCGGCGCGACCAGGGCCAGGCAGACCAGGGTCAGCCAGCCCGCGACCGTGGTCATGCCCTTCACCACGGTCCGGTCGATCCAGTACCGCGTCCGGTCGCGCAGCGGTGGCGCCGGGCGGGCCCGGTACGGGCCGGGGGCAGTCGGGGGCGGAACCGCGGCCGCGGGACGGCTCGTCCGCTGGGTCGGGACCGTGTACTCGCGCTCCTTACGCACGTCAGCAGGGTGACGGCGGCACCGGTGCGAAACGCCGTCGACGAGCGCCGTTCATCCTTTCGGGCAGGCGGCCGGGGGTCAGGCGTTCGACTCGCGCGCGCCGCCACGCTCCCCCGTGCGCCCGGGCCGCCCCGCCGGCGGACGGGGCGGCCCGGTGGGCGTCACCGGCGGACCGCCACCGCCGCCTGGTGGCCGGACGGCACGGCCACGTCGGCCAGGAGCCAGCCGGGCGGGGCGGTCGGGACCGGGCCCGAGCCGACGTACTCGGCCGAGGGGTCCGCGCCGAGCCCGACCCCGGTCCCCTTCAGGTAGGCCTCCTTCCGCGTCCACACCCGGGCGAAGGCCGCCGGGCGCAGGTCCTGGGCGAGGGCCGCCAGTTCGGCTGACTCGGCGGGGTGGAGCACCTCGGCGAGCTCGGCCACGAGGTGCGGGGCCGGGATCCGTTCGATGTCCACGCCGACCGGGGTGGTCGCGACGGCGATCAGGCTCAACCCCTCGCAGTGGGAGAGCGAGAAGTGCAGCCGCCCGTCCGGGAGCACCGGCCGCCCGTGCGGCTCGCCGCAGCAGGGGCAGGGCGCCCGCTCCACCGTGACGCCGCGCGGTGCGACGCCGAGGTGGGCGCCGAGCAGCCGGCGCAGGCCCACGTGCGCGCACAGGTACGTGGCGCGGTCGCCCGGCCGCCGGAACTCCCCGGCCCGCGCCAGCTCCTCCGCGTCGAGCACGAGCGAGGCGTACCGGGCCGCGCTGTCCTCGTGCACCTCGGTGGCGACCAGCCAGAGCTGCGGACGGGCCGCCCGGGGGCCGGGCGGCAGCACCGGCGCCGAGGGCAGCGGCGGGAGCGGGGACGGGCGGAGGAGGGAGGAGGAGGCGGTGCGTTCGACGGAGGGTGCGGATCGGTCGGGAGCCGGGACGTACAGGGTGGTCGCCGGTACGGACGAGGCGGCCGAGGGTACGGACAGGGCGGCCGGGGCCACGGACAGGACCGCGGCGGGTGCGGACGGGGCGGCAGGGGAAGCGGACCGTGCGGGCGCCGGGGCGTGGAGCCCGGGGCCGGGTGCGTGCGGGGTCGGCGGGGGTGCGGGGGTCTGCGGGGTCATGTCTGCCTCACACGGACGTGGCGGTGGTCTCCGGCGCGGTGCGGATGCGGTCCTCGGTGCGCGGCTCGGCGGCCTTCCCCCGGGCGGCGGCGCGCAGCGCGACGCCCGCGGCGATCGGGGAGACCAGGGCGAGGCCGGCGCACATCAGCCAGGTGCCGGTCACCCCGAGGTGCAGCGAGACCGGGGTGAAGACGGCGAGCGAGAGCGGTGCCGCGCCGATCCCGGACAGCGCGAAGGTCGACATCGCGGCGCCCATCCGGCCCTCGGGCACCGCCTGCTGATAGGCCGTGACCAGCGCCGGACCGTTGAGGCCCGAGAGCAGGCCGACGACGGCCGCCGCCCCGGCGAGCAGTCCGGGCGAGGGCACGAGGGCCATCGCGCCCATGCCGAGGGCCAGACCGGTGCCCGTCACGACCAGCTTGAGGTGGGTCGGGATGCGGTGGGCCAGCGCGGCGCCGAGCGCGGCCGAGGCGAGCGCCCCCGCGCTGAAGGCGGCGAGGACGAACGCCACCGCGCCCACGCCCCAGCCCTGGTCGGCGGCGCGCAGCGGCAGCGCGACCTCGGCCGGCCACAGGAACGCCAGGTCCATCGCGAAGCAGGCCACGAACATCCAGCGCAGCCGCGGGTGGGCGGCGAGCAGGCGGAAGCCGTCGCCGGAGCGGCGCAGCAGCGACGGGCCGCCCGGCGCGGCGGCCTCGGGCCGCTTCATGCCGTGCGTGACGTGCGCGGCGCAGCCGAGCCAGAGGGCGCAGCCGACGGCGGCGGCCGTCATCGCGACGGGCAGTCCGCCGACCACCACGAGCCAGGCACCGAGCGGGGAGCCCGCGATGGGGGCGAGGCGCAGCACCATGGAGAAGAGGGAGTTGGCGCGCCCGAGGTGCTCCTGGGGTGCCAGATGGGGCAGCAGGACGCCGGAGGCCGGGCCGGTGAGGCCGAGCAGGACGCCGTCGACGAGGGCGATGACGATCAGCGGCCACAGGGTGTGGGTGGTGGCGGTGACGACGGTGCCCGCGGCCAGGACCAGGACGCGGACGCTGGTGGCGCGCAGCAGGAGGGCGCGCGGGCCGAGGAGGTCGGTCAGGGCGCCGCCGAAGAGGAGCAGCAGGGCGCGGGGCAGGGTGGCCGCGAGGGTCACGGCGGTGACGGCGCCTCGGCCGCCGAGCTGGACGGCGGTCCAGCTCATGGCGATGAGGAGCGCGAAACTGCCCGCCTGTACGGCGGCCTGACCGACGACGAGGCTGCTGATGCGGCGCCAGTCGACGGCGGGGGCGGGCGGATCGGCGAGGGGCGTGGCCATGGGATCGGCTTTCTGTGGGCGGGAGGGCTGCTGCGTGCGGGTGGGGCTGCTGCGTACGGGGGGGCTGCTGCGTACGGGGGGCTGCTGCGTACGGAGGGCTGCTGCCTGCTGGAGGGGAGCGGGCCGCCGGCGGAGTGGGTCGGCGTTCGGTCAGGTGCGGGGGCGGAGCCGGATGCGGGTGGCCGGGGGTGCGCCGTGGAGGGTGGCCGCCACCGCGAGGGCCACTGCGCGGTCGGTTGCCCGGCGCAGGACCCGGGGGGCGAGGCCCCGGGGCGCGCGGAGTTCGACGTGCCCGCCGAGGTAGCCGCGGCCGGCCTCGCCGAGGGCGCGCTGCGCGGTGCGGCGGGCGGTGCCCTCGACCCCGTACGGCAGGCGGCCGGGGGCGCCGACGGTGACGCCGGGGGTCTCCCGCACCGAGAACCGGGCGTGCACGGTGCGGGAGGCGCCGCGCCGGGGCGGCCTCAACACGGGACCGCTCCCTGAGCCGGGTCCCAGAGGTCGTCCGGGGCCAGGGCGGCGGGCGCGTACTTGCCGAGGGCGCTGACGAGCAGCCGGAGTTCGAGGGCGAGGGCCTCGACGAGGCGTTCCAGGCCGTGCTCGGGGTCCTCGTCGACGGCGACGAGGGCGGCCCGGCCGAGGCCGACCGCGGTGGCCCCGAGGGCGAGGGCGCGGACGGCCCGGCCGCCCTCCCACACGCCGCCGCTGGCGAGGAGGCAGCCCCCGGGCCGGCCGATCCGGCGCAGGCACTCGGCGAGGGGCAGGCCGACCTGGTCCAGGAACACCCCGGGTGCCCAGCCGGTGCCGCCCTCGGCTCCGTCGACGGTGACGGCGTCCGCCCCGGCGGCCCAGGCGGTGCGGGCGGCCCGCTCGATGTCGCGGCCGGGGTGGAACTTCACCCAGGTCCGCGCCTTGGGGAAGTTGTTGCGCATGAAGCGGAGCTGCTGGCGGAGGATCTCCTCGGTGAAGGTGCCGGGGGTCGCGCAGCGGAGCAGCCGGGGGGCGTCCTCGCCGAAGACCTCGCGGACCGTGAAGCGGCGGGCGAGCTGTTCGGCCTCGGCGCGGCCGACGACGGTCATGCCGCCGAGGCCGGGCTTGGCGCCCTGGCCGGTCTTCAGCTCGAAGGCGAGCCGGCCGGTCTCCAGGAGCGGGCGGAAGGCGGGGTCGCTGTAGAGGAGGTTCCAGACCTCGGAGTCGGCGTCCTCGGTGGACTGCTGGACGACGATGCCTCCGACGCCGTCGGGCGCCGCCTCCAGATAGGCCTCGACGCGGGCGCGCAGGGCGGAGCGGGTCGCGTCGCCGGCCTTGCGGTAGCCGTGGACGGGGACCATGTTCTCGCCGATGACCATGGGGATGCCGAGGCGGGCGGCCTGCCGGCTCGCGTGGACGGCGAGGTCGCCGCTGCCGGCCCGGGTGGAGCCGAAGGCGGAGAGGTAGAGCGGCAGCCGGGCGGTGAAGCCGCCGACCCGCGCGGTGAGGTCGACGTCGCCGAACTCGGGCTCGCGGGCGAGGTCGATGAGCTTCTCCAGGCGCTCCGGCATGAAGACCGGCGGGACGATCCGCAGCCGGTCCAGGGCGTCCCCGGTGTGCCCGGCGGCCGGGCCGTGGAGGTGGGCGCCGTAGGTGCCGGGGTCCGGGAAGACGGCGGCGGCTCCGGTCCTGGCCCGCGCCCGCACCTGTGCCTCGGGAAAGCCGGGGGCGGAGAGGCCGGACGGCCCTGACCGCGGGGACGGAGCCGACGTCGAGGAGGGGGCGGACGGGGCGGACGGTGCGGACGGGGCCGGGGCCGTGAGCGGGGCGGGCTCCGTCGGCGGGAGGGGCGCGGCGAAGCCGTCCACGGGCTGTGCGGCGGGAACGGCCGGCATGGCCGGGGCGGCCGGGATCGTCATCGTCACGGGGTCACCACTCCGGGGAGCTTCGGGTAGGCGCTGACCTGCCAGAGGGCGTCGAAGCCGGTGAGGAAGCGGACCAGGCGCTGGAGCCCCATGCCGAAGCCGGCGCTGGCCGGGATGCCCTCGCGGGCCTCCTTCAGGTACCAGGCGTACTTGGCGGGGTTCTCGCCGCTCTCCCGCATCCGGGTGACGAGGGTGGCGTAGTCGGCCTCGCGCTCGCTGCCGGAGACCAGCTCGCCGTAGCCGTGCGGGGCGATCAGGTCGAAGTTGCGGAGCACGCCGGGGCGTTCGGGGTCCTCGCGGTCGTAGAAGCCGCGCGAGCCCTTGGGGTAGTCGTCGACGAAGAAGGGGCGGTCGCTCTCCAGGGAGAGGATGCGCTCGCCGGTCCAGTCGATCTCGCCGTCCGGGTTCTGCGGGTGGCCGAGGGACAGCAGCCGGGAGACGGCCTCGTCGTGCGTGCGCACGTCGTACTTCCCGGCGCGGATGTCCGCGAAGTCGGCCTCCATGCGGCCGAGTCCGGTGAGGACCTCGGGAATCGTGGTCCAGACGTGCTCGGTGACGTGGGAGAGCAGCCCGGCGGCGATCTCCTGGGCCTCCTCGCGGCCCGCGTCGGCGATCTCGACGTCGATCTGGTGGAACTCGACCAGGTGCCGGCCGGTGGTGGCGGTCTCCTCGGGCTCCACGCGGACGTTGGGGGCGACGTAGAAGAGGCGGGGGAAGCCGCGCAGGGACGCCTGCTTGTAGAGGATGGCGCTGGTCATGAGCTTGTACGGGTGCCCGTAGTAGTCGACGTCGAGGGCCTTGGCCCCACGGCCGCCCGGGTCGGTGACGGGTCCGACGAGCGGCGGGAGCAGCTCGGTGAACCCCTGTCCGCGCAGGTAGTCGCGGGCGCCCTGGAGGGCCTCCTGCTGGACGAGCATGGCGGCCCGCAGCTCGGGCGAGCGCAGGTGCTCGCCGAGCGGGGGCGGGGTGGGCGGGGCGGCGGCGAAGGGCGCGGGCTGGTCCATGGCGGGGCTCCTGATCTCGTACGGGAGGGGCGGGTGTGCGGGCTGTGCGGGGCGGCGTACGGAGCGCGTACGCGGGGTGTGGGCGGCGGGCCCGTTCGGGCGGGCGGGGTCGGGGCGGGTCAGACGGTCAGCTCGGGCGCGGCGACGCGGCCGGGTCCCGTGTCGCGGCGTCCGGCTCGGCCGGACCGGGCGGCGTCGTCGTGGTGCCGCGCCCCGTCCCGGCGCCGGTCCTGCTCCCCGTCCCCGTCCCGGTCCCGGTCGTAGCGGTCCGCGACGTGCTGGAGGGCGGTGAGCAGTCCCGACGAGGTGAACGGGGCCGCGTCCGCGCCCGTGTCGGGGCGCAGGGGCATGGCGCCGGTGCGGGCCCAGCGGAGGCGTCCGGCAGGGTCGATGAAGCCGAGCGAACGGCCGGCGTTGTCGGGGTGGAGGCAGAGGGGCACGTCCAGCAGGCCGCGGGCGAAGGCGGCCGGCAGGGCGCGGGAGAGCTCGGGGTGGAGGCCGAGCACGGTCTCGACGAGGGTGCGGGCCTCCTGGTAGATCTCGCCGTCCTCGGGGGCCGTGTCCGGGGCGGGGGCGCCCGCGAGCGCGGCGGCCGCGGCCGCGGTCTCCAGGGCGCGGACGTTCTCGTCGACGGTCGGGATCCGGTGGGCCTCGGCGGCGGTCTTGACGATGAGGCGCCCGGCTCCGGAGCGGACGGCGAGGCGGGCGGACGCCTCCAGGAGCCGGAGGGCGCCGCTCTCGGTGCGGGGGTAGACGCCCATGTACGTGTAGAGGACGACGTGGTGCTCGACGCCGGCCGGCAGGAACTCGGCGGCGAGCCGGTGCAGGGCCCGCAGCGCCTCCTCGTCCTGGGCGGCGTCGGTCTGCTGGGCGTAGCTGAGGGAGACGCTGCGCAGCCCGTGCCGGGCGAAGAAGAGGCACTCCAGGACGCTCATGGCGACGAGCAGGCCGGGCGGGCACAGCTGGCCGAGGAGGCAGCCGCCGAAGCTCTCCAGGTGCGGGGTGCCCGGGCTGAGTTCGGTGAGGAGTTCACAGGCGCGGACCCAGGCCGCGACGGACTCCCGCAGCGGGGTGCGGCCGTAGGGCAGGCAGTACGAGACGGGACCGCCCTCGGTCGCGTCGAGGCCCGCGGCGGTGAGGGCGCGCACGATGGCCTCGGGGCGGGCGGAGCCGTGCCTGACCTGGACCGGGAAGCCGGGTCCGCGCAGCCCGTCCAGGACGGCGCGGGTGGTGTCCGGGGAGTGGGCGGCGATCGGGTAGCCGTTGAGGCGGGTGCCGTCGGCGACGGCGGCGCGGGCGGCGTCGAGGGCGCCGACGCGGGTGTAGCTGTCGACGGTGAGGGTGCCGACCGTGTGGGCGGTGGCCGCGCGGGTGCGGGCGAGGCCGGTCCTCATGAGGTCCGGGTCGCCGAAGCCCATGCGGGGCTGGACGACGAGCCGGCCGGCGGCGGAGGCCGCGGCGACGAAGGCCCCGAAGCCGGAGCCGGCGGGGACGGTGGCGGCGGCGGTCACGCCGGGACCTCCGTGCGGGCTCGGACGGCGAGAAAGGCGCGCAGGGCGTCGAGGTCGTCGCCGAGGACCGCGTCGCAGCCGGCGTCCAGGAGGCTCCGGACCTCCTCGTCCTGGCGGCGTCCGACGACGCCGAGCTTGCCGCCGAGCACCACGGGCAGTGCGGCGAGGGCGGGTTCGGCGCGGAGCGCGCGGACGGCGTCGAGGCCGTCGCGGTAGCCGTGCCCGTTGACGCTGCTGAGCACCACCGTGTCGGGGGCGTGCCGCAGGCAGGCGTCGGCGAGCAGTCCGGCATCGACGCAGGGGCCGAGGCCGACGACCTCGTGGCCGTGCTCCTCCAGGAAGAGCCGGAGGTACACGAGATTCCACGTATGGGAATCCGAGGCGGTTCCGCTCAAGAGAATCTTCATGTCTGAAGAGTAATTTTCCGCAGGCTCCGGAAGGGGAAGTCGGAGCGGCAGCAACGACCGGCACTTTCGCGTGCGGAAATGGCCTGGAAAAGGGAACGGAAAAGGCGCCGCGCCCCGCTTCGGATGCGGGGCGCGGCGCCTGCTGGGAGGTGCCGGGATCGTGCTCGTGCGGGGTCAGGCGTACTGGGCGACGAGGCTCCGCGGGCGGATGTCGGTCCAGTTCACCGTGATGAACTCCAGGGCTTCACCCCGCTCACCGGGGCCCCAGAGGCTGGTCCAGCCGGCCGGCACGGCGGCGAAGGACGGCCACAGGGCGTGCTGGCCCTCCTCGTTGACGACGACGTGGAAGGTGCCCTCGGCGTTGTCGAACGGGTTGATGGAATCGCTCATGACTGGGTCCTCATTTCCTTCTTCTGGAGGGCGGAGAGCTTCTCCGCGAGAATGCTGCCGATGTGTGCGAGTGGTTCCGGTTCGGTCATCTGGAGATGACCGCATTCGATGGTGTGGTTCTCGATGATTCCTTCGGTGAAGGGAATCCAGGTCGCGGCGAGAACGCCTTCCGGTTCGGCCGGCCTGCGGGCGGTGAAGAACAGGAGGTCGGTGTCGGCGACGCCGGGGACGTGCCGGGCCATGAGACCGGCGTGGGTCTCGGAGGCGCGGAGCACGGCACGGAGTTCGGAGCCGGTGAAGCCGGCGAGGACGGGGTCCTCGCGGCGGATCCGCTCCATCGCCTCGGCGAGGTCGGCGGGCGGCTCGGCCGCGGCGCGCTCCTCGGGCGGCAGGACGGAGACGCTGCCGGGTCCGGTCTGGTGGACGTCCATGAGCGCGAGGAGTTCGACCCGCTCCCCCGCCTCGCGGAGCCGTACGGCGACGGTGTGGGCGACCAGGCCGCCGAAGGACCAGCCGAGCAGCCGGTACGGGCCCCAGGGCTGGACGGAGCGGATCCGCTCCAGGTAGGCGTCGGCCATCTCCTCGACGCTGCCGGGCCGGTGGCCGGGGTCGCTGAGCGAGCGGGCCTGGAGGGCGTAGAGCGGCTGGTCGTCGCCGAGGTGCCGGGCGAGGCCGGCGTAGGCCCAGCCGACGCCGGTGCCGGGGTGGACGCAGAACAGCGGGCGGCGGGTGCCGCGGGTGCTGAGCGGGAGCAGCACCCCGAGGGCGGAGGCGTCGCCGTCGGCGCCGGAGTCCTCGTGCGAGCCGAGGAGTCCGGCCGGGGTGGGCGTGCGGAAGAGGTCGCGGACGGTGCGTTCGACGCCGAGGACGGTGCGCATCCGGTTGACGAGCCGGACGCCGAGCAGGGAGTGCCCGCCGAGGGTGAAGAAGTTGTCGTCGATGCCGGCTTCGGGGACGTCGAGGATCTCGGCGAAGAGGGCGCAGAGGACCTCCTCGCGGGCGTTGCGCGGGGCCCGGCCGCCGGGATCGGCGGCGGGCCGGTGCGGGGCCGGCAGGGCGGCACGGTCGGGCTTGCCGTTGACGGTGAGCGGCAGGGCGTCGAGGACGACGACCGCCGACGGCACCAGGTGCTCCGGGAGCAGGGCGCGGGCCTCGGCGAGGAGTTCGGCCTCGGTGACGGCGTCGCCCGCGCGGGGGACCACGTATCCGACGAGGCTCTTGTCGCCGGGCCGGTCCTCGCGGACGACGGCGAGGGCCTGGCCGACCGCCGGGTGGGCGGCGAGCACCCGCTCGACCTCGCCGGGTTCGATGCGCACGCCCCGGAGCTTGATCTGACCGTCCGCCCGGCCGAGGAAGCGGAGTTCGCCGCCGGGGGTCCACAGCACGCGGTCGCCGGTGCGGTACATGCGGCTGCCGTCGCCCTCGAAGGGGTCGGGGACGAACCGCTCGGCGGTGAGGCCCGGGCGCCCGACGTAGCCCCGCGCGACGTGTCCGCCCGCGACGTACAGCTCGCCGGGGACGCCGGGCGGGACGGGGCGCAGGTGCGCGTCCAGGACGTGGCTGCGGGTGTTGTCCATGGGCCGCCCGAGGTGGAGTCCGGCGCCGCGCAGGACGCGGCCCTCGCCGGGCTTCGTGGTGAACCACTGGTTGTGCGAGGCGAAGGTGGTCTCGGTGGGGCCGTAGGAGTGCACGAGGACGGTGTCCGGGCAGTGCGTGAGCACCCGCTGGACTGCGGCCGGGGAGGCCACGTCGCCGCCGGTCCACACCTCGCGCAGCAGGCCCAGGGTGTCGAGCCCCTCGTCGGCCATGACGTGGAAGAGGCCGACGGTGAAGTACGCGGTGGTGACGCCGTGGCGGCGGACGGCACGGGCGGTCTCGTCGAGGTCGGTGCCGTCGCCGGCCAGCAGGACGAGGCTGCCGCCGCCGAGGAGCGGGGCCCAGATCTCGAAGACGGAGGCGTCGAAGCCGGTCGCGGAGTGCACGAGCATGCGCCGGTCGGGGCCGAGGGAGAGGTCGCGGTCGGCGGCGAGCTCGACGACGTTGCGGTGGGTGACGCCGACGCCCTTGGGCCGACCGGTGGAGCCCGAGGTGAACATGACGTACATCAGGTCGTCGTCGGAGGCCTCGGTGAGCGGGGCGTCCGGGGTGGCGGCGGCCTCGCCTCCGTCCGCCGCGTCGACGCGCAGCACGGGCGTGCCCTCCGGCGGGGTGTGGGCGCGGTCGGTGGCGACGAGCCGGGCCCCGGAGTCCTCCAGCATCAGCCGGATCCGCGCCTGCGGCAGCCGGGGGTCGAGCGGCAGGTAGGCGGCGCCGGTCTTGAGGGCGGCGAGGGCGGTCACGATCAGCGGGACGCCCCGGCCCAGCAGGACGCCGACGGTGTCGCCGCGGCGGACCCCGGCGGCGCGCAGCCGGGCGGCGAGCGCGTCGGCGCGGGCGTCGAGACCGGCGTACGTGAGGGTCTCGTCGTCGGTGAGGAGGGCGGGCGCGTCGGGGGTGCGGGCGGCGCGTCGGGCGATCAGGCCGTGGACGGTGCCGCGTTCGGGCAGGACGGTGGCGGTGTCGTTGTAGTCGGCGACGAGCCGGAAGCGGTCGGCTTCGGTGAGCAGGGGCAGTTCCCCGATCCGTACCCCGGGGTCGGCGGCCGCGGCGCGCAGGGTGCGCTCCAGGTGGGCGGCGAGCAGGGCGGCGGTGGAGGCGTCGAACAGGTCGGTGGCGTACTCCAGTCCGCCGGCGAGGCCGGCGGGCCGGCCGGCCGCGTCGCGCCGTTCGTCGAGGGCGAAGGTGAGGTCGAACTTGGTGGTGACGGTGGTGAGGAGGCCCGGCCCGTCCTCGCGGAAGAGGCGCGCGGCGGTGTCCGCGCCGGGGACGCCCCGCGTGTAGTCGTGGTGGAGCTGGACGACGATCTGGGCGAGCGGGTGGTGGGCGGTGGTGCGGACCGGGTTGAGGTCCTCGACGACCCGGTCGAAGGGGAGTTCCTGGTGGGCGTAGGCGGCCAGGTCGGTGTGCCGGACCCGGTCGAGGAGCTCGGTGAAGGCGGGGTCGCCGGAGGTGTCGGTGCGCAGCACGAGGGTGTTGACGAAGAAGCCGACGAGTCCGCCGAGGAGTTCGTCGTCGCGGCCTGCGGTCATGGTCGCGAGCGGCAGGTCGGTGCCCGCGCCGTGCCGGGTGAGGACGGCGGCGAGGGCGGCCTGGAGGACCATGAAGAGGGTGGCGCCGTTGTCCCGGGCCAGCTTCTCCAGGGCCTCGTGGGTGGCGGCGTCGACGGTGACGGGGGCGCGGTCGCCGCGGTGGCTCGCCTCGGCGGGCCGGGGGCGGGCGGCGGGCAGTTCGACGGCGGCGGGGGCGCCGGCGAGGGCGGTGCGCCAGTGGTCGCGGTGGGCGTCGGCGGCGGGGCCCGCCAGGAGCTCGTGCTGCCAGAGGGTGTAGTCGGCGTACTGGACGGGCAGCGGCTCCCACGCGGGGGCCCGGCCCTCGGCGCGGGCCCGGTAGGCGCCGGCGAGGTCGGCGAGGAGCGGTCCGGTGGACCAGCCGTCGGCGGCGATGTGGTGGACGAGCAGGACGAGCACCTGTCCGTGTCCTGCGTCGGCGCCGTCTCCGGCACCGTGCCCGGGTCCGGCCCCGGCGCCGTGCCCGGATCCCTCTCCGGCACCGGCGCCGTCGCCCTCGGGGCCGAGCAGCGTGGCCCGCAGCGGGGTCTCCTCGGCGAGGTCGAAGACGTGTCCCGCGGCCTCGGCGACGGCGGCGGCGAGCCGGTCGGCGGGGACGGTGCGGTGGTCGAGGGCGGGCCGGACGCCGGTCAGGATCTCCTGGTGGGGTTCGCCGTCGACGGCGCGGTAGCGGGTGCGGAGCACCTCGTGCCGGTCGGACAGGTCGGCGAGGGCGTCGGCGAGCACGGCGGGGTCGAGGGGCTCGGCGGGGTGCAGGACGAGCGGGATGTTGTAGGCGGCGCTGGGGCCTTCGAGGGTGTCGATGAACCAGAGCCTGCGCTGGGCGTACGAGAGGGGGATCCGGTCGGGCCGGTCGGCGCGCGGGGCGGGCCGGGGGCGGGCGGGCGCGGCGGCCGGGGCGCCGTCGGACGTGCCGTCGGAGGCGGTGGCGGACGCGGCGGCGGCGATGCGGCGGGCGAGGGCCTCGGGGGTCGGCGCGAGCAGCAGGTCGCGGACCTGGATGTCGGCGCCGAGGCGGGCGCGGATCCGGTTGGCGAGGCGGACGCCGCTCATGGAGTGCCCGCCGACGGTGAAGAAGCCTTCGTGCGGGCCGACCTGGTCGAGCCCGAGGACCTCGGCGAACATCGCGCACAGGGTGGCGACGAGCTCGGCGTCGACGACGCCCTCGGCCGTCCTGGCGTCCTCGGCGCTCCCGCCGTCCGCGGCGGCCGGACCGCTCTCGTGGGCGCGGGCCCGGCGCTCGTCCAGGGCGGGGCGGGCGTCGGCGGGGACGAGGGCCTCGTCCCGTACCGGCCGGCCGGGGTCGTCGGCGGCGGTGCGCAGGGCGCGTTCGAAGGCGGTGAGGAGGAGCCGGGGCACCTGCTCGTCGGCGAAGACGTCCTGGGCGTACTCCAGGCCGAGGCGGAGTCCGGCGGGGGCGCCGTCGGCGTCGCGGGTGTCGACGCAGGCGGCGGTGAGGTCGAACTTGGTGGTGGCGGGGGCGTCCTCCTCGGCGAAGCTGCCGGTGACCGGGCCGAACGGGAAGGCGCCCTGGCCGGGTCCGGTGGCGTTCAGGGTGAGCATCACCTGGAAGAGGGGGTGGACGCCGGGGTGCCGGGGCGGGTTGAGGTGTTCGACGAGCAGGTCGAAGGGGATCCGCTGGTGGGCGAAGGCGCCCAGGTCGGTGTCGCGGACGCGGTCGAGGAGCTCGGTGAAGGCGGGGTCGCCCGAGGTGTCGGTGGGCAGCACCAGGGTGTTGACGAAGAAGCCGACGAGTTCGTCGAGGGCCTCGTCGTCGCGGCCGGCGACGGGGGTGCCGAGGGCGACGGAGTCCCCCGCGCCGGTCGCGCGCAGGGCCAGTGCGAGGGCGGCCTGCACGACCATGAGCAGGCTGGCGTCGTGCCGTTCGGCGAGGCGGACGAGGCGGGCGTGGACGTCCGCGTCGAGGGCGGTCGCCAGCAGGGCGCCGGCGTGGTCGCGGACGGCGGGCCGGGGGCGGTCGAGCGGCAGGGCGGTGACGGCGGGCTGTCCGGCGAGGGCGGTGCGCCAGTGGGCCAGGCCCTGGGCGAGGACGGAGTCGGGGTCGTCGGCGTCGCCGAGGACGTCGTGCTGCCAGAGGGTGTAGTCGGCGTACTGGACGGGCAGCGGCTCCCACGTGGGCGCGCGGCCCCCGGCGCGGGCCGTGTAGGCGCGGGCGAGGTCGGTCATCAGCGGGGTGAGCGACCAGCCGTCCCCGGCGACGTGGTGGAGCAGGATCGCGAGGGTGGCCCCGGGGGCACCGTCGTCGGGGACGAACAGGGCGACGCGCAGCGGCAGTTCGCGGGAGAGGTCGAAGGTCTCGGCGGTGAACCGCGCGACCAGGGCGGGGAGTTCCGCCGAGGGGGCGTCGACGGTGCGGAGCCGGACCGCGGCGGGGGCGAGGATGTGCTGGTAGGGCTCGTCCTCGGGGGCGAGGAAGACGGTGCGGAGCACCTCGTGCCGCTCGGCGAGGTCGGCGACGGCGGCGGCGAGCGCGGCCCGGTCGGGAGCCGCGTCCAGGTGCAGGACGATCGGCATGTTGTAGGCGCCGGACGGCCCGTCGAGCTGGTCGAGCAGCCACAGGCGCCGCTGGGCGTGCGAGAGCGGGACCCGGTCCTCGGCCGGCAGCGGCTCCTCGTGGACGACGGGCAGCCGGGGGTCGGTGGTCCGCAGCACCTTGCGGTTGATCTTGCCGGAGCTGGTGCGGGGCAGCGCGACGACGACGGAGACGGCGGGGACGGCCGCGGCGGGCATCCGGTCCCGTACGTGGCTGCGCAGTTCCTCGGCGCCGGTGCCGCCGTCGGTGACGACGAAGGCGACCAGCCGCTTGACGCCCTCGGCGTCCTGCTGGGCGACGACGGCGGCCTCCCGGACGGCGGGGTGGCCGGCGAGGACGGAGTCGACTGCGGCGGGGTCGATGCGCTGGCCGCCGATCTTCACCTCGTCGTCGAGGCGCCCGTGGTAGAGGATCTGCCGGTCCTCGCCGAGGGTGACGAGGTCGCCGGTCCGGTAGGCGCGTTCGCCGTCGAGCTCGGTGAAGCGGCGGGCGTTCAGCTCGGGCCGGTGCAGATAGCCCCGGGTGAGGCCGCCGCCGAGGAGCCACAGCTCGCCGCCGACGATCGCCGCCCGCACGCCCGGCAGCGGACGCCCGATCGGCACCGGCCGCCCGGCCTCGTGCCGGGTGAGGTCGGCGACGGTGGCGACGACGGTCGTCTCGGTCGGCCCGTACGCGTTGAGCAGCCGTACGGAGTCGCCGACGAGCCCGCGCCACTGGCCGATCCGCTCGGGCAGGGCCGCCTCGCCGTAGATGATGACGGTCCGCAGGCAGTCGGGGAGCCGGACGGAACCGGTGGTGAGGACGTAGACCAGCTCGTGCCAGTAGGCGGCGGGCAGGTCGAGGAGGGTGACGCCGTGCCGGGCGCAGCCGGCGAGGAGCTCGGCGACGTCGAGCATGTCGTCGGTGCGCAGCACGAGGGTGCCGCCGGCGCCGAGGGTCGCGAAGACCTCCTGGACGCTGGCGTCGAAGTGCAGCGGGCTGAACTGGAGGACGACGGAGTCGGCGTCGATGCCGTACGCGGGGACGGCGCCGGCGATGAAGTGGGCGAGGGCGTCGTGGGGGACGACGACGCCGTTGGGGACGCCGGTGGAACCGGACGTGTAGATGACGTAGGCGGCGCCCGCGTCGGCGCCGGGCCCGCCGAGGACGAGTTCGCCGTGGCGGGCCACCTCGGACGGGGCGGGGGCGGCGGTGCCGCAGGCGTCGCCGAGGATGGCCTCGTTGCGGGCGTCGGGCGCCTGGACGTCCAGCGGCAGGTAGGCGGCGCCGGTGGCGAGGACCGCGAGCAGACCGACGATCGCGTCGATGCCGCGCGGCCGGTGCAGGGCGACGAGCCGGCCGGGACCGGCCCCGTCGGCGGCGAGCAGGGCGGCCCGCTCGCGGACGGCGGCGCCGAGCTCGGCGTACGTCAGTCGCGCCTCGGCGTGGACGAGGGCGACCGCGTCGGGACGGGTGCGCTCCTGCCGGGCGATCAGGTCGAGCACGGGCGGGGCGGGGGCGGGAGAGGGTCCGCCGTCGAGCAGGTCTTCCGTTCTGCTGGGGGCCATGCTGACTTCCTCCGGGGGCTGGGGCCGAGAGACCGGGGCGAACGGTTCCTCTCGCCTCCGTGCCGTCCACGCTAGGTGCGCGCGGGGCGCTCCCGGGGCAGTAGACGCGGCAGCTCCGGGCGGCAGAAGTGCCGCCCGGAGCTGCCGGTGCGCGGGGATGCCACGGGGTGGGTGGCGCCCGGTGTCCCCGGACCTCGTGGGTCCGGGAGGGGTGGGTGGGCGGATGGGCGGATGGGCGGATGGGCGGCCGTGTCGGTGGCCCTGGGGGGACGCCCCGGGTCAGCGGCCCTGGCGGCTGCCCGCTCGGGTGCGGCGCTTGAGGGCCGGGGTGGGCGGGACGGGGCGGGACGGGGCGGGCACCGTGATCCTCGGGGGCTCGGGGGCCTTCGGGGCCCGGCCCGTCGGGTCGGCGGGGGCCGGGTCGGCCGGCTCGGCCGCGGTGGCGGCGAGGCGGCGGGCGAGGGACGCGGCCGTCGGGTTGCGGAAGACGTCCCTGAGGGTCAGGTCCTGCCCGAACTCACGGCGGATGCGGTTGAGGAGGCGGACCGCGAGGAGCGAATGCCCGCCGTTCTTGAAGAAGTTGTCGTGGCTGCCGAGCGACCGCCCGCCGAGCACCTCCCGGAAGAGCCCGAGCAGCTGCTCCTCCCCCGCCGCGGGGCCGGACTCCCCGGCCGCGGCGGCCGGACGGCCGGCGATCTCCACCCCGGCCGGCGCCAGGTACTCGGGCAGCCGCTCGGCGGCCCAGGCACGCAGCTCCTCCTCGGTGGCGCCCGCACCGGCGGCCCGGGTGACGACGGCGTACAGGCGGTCGTCGCGGACCTCCACGACGGCTCCGGTCACGGCCGGGTGGGCGTGCAGGACGTCCTCCACGCGACCGGGCTCGACCGGGTATCCGCCGACGGTGAGGGTCGCCACCGCGCGGAGGGAGCCGTCGGCGGTGGCGTAGGCCCTGCGGCCGGTGGCACGCAGCCCGCCGCCGGGGTTCGGCTCGTACACCTCGCCCGGCACCCGCACCGGCGCCCGGCGTCCGCGCTCGTCGAGGACGGTCCCGGCGCCGAGCGGCGTGGGCGGGCCGTACTCCGGTGCGGACAGGGCGAGTCCGGGGTCGGCGGCGAAGGCGTCGAGCGTCTCGACGAGGCGCCGGGCAAGCAGCCGGGCGGTGTCCGCGTCGTAGAGGGCGGTGGCGTATTCGAGGGCGCCGGCGAGTCCGGCGGGCGTGCCGTCGGCGTCGGCGCGCTCGGTCAGCGCGAAGGTGAGGTCGCTCTTGGCACCGGTCCCCCCGGAAGCCGACCGGTTCGCCGTCCAGCGCCGACGGGCGGGCGACGCCCGACGCGTCCGCGGGTCCGGCCGGCGTGGCGGCGGCGTGGACCTGGAGCATGACCTGCACCAGCGGTGCGTGCGCGGCGGACCGCTGCGGGCTCAGGTCCTCGACGAGCCGGTCGAAGGGCAGGTCCTGGTTGCTGTAGGCGGCCAGTCCGGCCTCGCGGACCCGCCGGACCAGCTCGGTGAAGGCGGGGTCGCCGGAGGTGTCGGTGCGCAGGACCAGCGTGTTGACGAAGAAGCCGACGAGCGGGTGGAGGGCGTCGTCGGCGCGTCCGGCGACGGTGGTGCCGAGCGCCACGTCGGTCCCGGCGCCGTGCCGGCCGAGGAGGGCGGCGAGGGCGGCCTGGACGACCATGAACAGGGTGGCGCCCTGGGCGCGGGCGCAGCGGAGCAGGGCCCGGTGGGTGGCGGCGGAGACCTCGAAGCCGGTGAGGGCGCCGGAGCCGTCGCTCTCCAGGGGGCGGGGCCGGTCGGCGGGGAGGGCGAGCAGCGGCGGCAGCCCGGCGAGGGCGGTGCGCCAGTGGGCGAGCTGGGCCTCGGCCAGACCGTGTGCGCCGTCGAGGAGCTGGTGCTGCCAGAGGGTGTAGTCGGTGTACTGGACGGGCAGCGGCTCCCACTCCGGGGCCCGGCCCTCGGCCCGGGCGGTGTACGCGGTGTCCAGGTCGGCGAGCAGGCAGGGCGTGGACCAGCCGTCCCCGGCGATGTGGTGGGTCAGCAGCACCAGGGTCTGCCGCCCGTCGTCGCCGGTGACGAGGGTGGCGCGGAAGGGGAGTTCGGCGGCGAGGTCGAAGACGTGCCCGACGGCGGCGTCGACGGCCGACCGCACCTCGGCGTCCCCGGCGGCCAGGATCCGGTCGAGTACGGGACGGGCGTCGTCCAGCACCAGCTGGTACGGCTCGCCGTCCGCCACCCGGTAGACCGTGCGGAGCACCTCGTGGCGCGCGGCGACGTCGGCGAGGGCGGCGGCGAACGGGTCGGGCTCGACGGGGCGGTGCAGCCGGGTGACGACGGGGATGTTGTAGGTGGCGGAGGGCCCTTCGAGCCGGTTGACGAACCACAGGCGGCGCTGGGCGTACGACAGGGGGATGCGGGCCGGGCGCAGGGCCTCCGGTACGGCGACGAGCGCGGGCCGGACAGGGCCGCCGCCCTTCTCGTCGAGCCGCCGCAGCAACTGCCCCGGCGTCGGCGCCAGGAACACGTCCTTGATCGACGCGTCCAGTCCCAGGGCGCCCCGCACCCGGTTCGTCAGCTTCCCCGCGAGCAGCGAATGCCCGCCCAGCTTGAAGAAGTTGTCCCCCTCCGACACCTCCTCCCGCCCCAGCACCTCCGCGAACAGACCCCGCAGGATCTCCTCCCGCGGATCGGCGGTGACGGTCGCCGACGCCGCCGTCTTCCCGGCTCCGCTCCCCCGCCGCCCGTCGCCCGAGCGCCGGGCCGTGGCGGCGGCCCGGGCGAGGGCCTCGTGCCGCGAGTCGAGGGCCCGCCGCTCCTCGTCGTTCGCCCACGGCACCGCGCTCAGCGGCGTGGCCGCGTCCTCCCGGGCCAGGGCGGCGAGGGCGCGGTGGAAGAGCCCGAGCAGGAGCCGGGCGGTGGTCTCGTCGTAGAGGTCGGTGGCGTACTGGAGCCCGATGTGCAGCGGTCCGGCGTCGCCGTCGGCGTCCTGGGTGCCGGCGCAGTGGAAGGCGAGGTCGAACTTGGCGCTGCCGAGGTCCGCGCCGTCGAGCCTGCCTGTGATCCCGCCGAGGGTGACCGCGCCGGCCCCGTCGGCGCCCTGGGCGTCCTGCGCGCTGACCATGACCTGGAAGAAGGGGTGGCGGCCCAGCGCGCGCTCGGGGTTGAGGTCCTCGACGAGGAGGTCGAAGGGCAGGTCGTCGTGGGCGAAGGCGGCCAGGTCGGCGTCCCGGACCCGCCGGACCAGTTCGCCGAGGGTGGGGTCGCCGGACAGGTCGGTGCGCAGCGCGAGCGTGTTGACGAAGAAGCCGACCAGCTCGTCCAGGACCTCCTCCGACCGGCCGGCGACGGGCGTGCCGACGACGAGGTCGGATCCGGCGCCCGCGGCCCGCAGCGCCAGGGCCAGCGCCGCCCGGACGACCATGAAGAAGGTCGCCCGCTGCTCCTTCGCCACCCCGGCCAGCGCCCGGTGGACGGTGGCGTCGAGCGCGTCCGTGACGAGGGCGCCCCGGTCGCTGGGCTCGGTGGGCCTGGGCCGGTCGGCGGGCAGCCGGGTCTCGCCGGGGATGCCGTCCAGCGCCTGCCGCCAGTACGCCAACTGCGTTTCCTTGAGGCCGTGTTCGCCGTCGAGGAGCTCACGCTGCCAGAGGGTGTAGTCGGTGTACTGGACGGGCAGCGGCTCCCACTCCGGGGCCCGGCCCTCGGCCCGGGCCGTGTACGCGGTGTCCAGGTCGTCCAGGAGCCCGGCGAGGGACCAGCCGTCGGTGGCGATGTGGTGGACGGACAGCACCAGGACGCTTCCACCACCCTGGGAACCCTGGGAACCCTGGGAACCCTGGGAACCCCGGGCCGCGCCCTCGCCGGAGCCCGGGCCCTCACCCGGCTCCTGATCCGAGCTCTCGAAGAGGGCCACCCGCAGGGGGAGTTCGCGGCTGATGTCGATCGGGGTCCGCGCGAACTCGGTCACCCGGGTGTCGATCTCGTCCGCGGCGAGGGCGACGACCTCCACCGGCACCGCCGGATCGGCCGTGATCTCCTGGTACGGCTCGCCGTCCACGGCCGGATACACCGTCCGCAGCACCTCGTGCCGCTCCACCACGTCCCGCAGCGCCGCCTCGACCACCGCGACGACCGGGCGACCGGCGAGCCGCAGGACCACCGGCGCGTTGTAGGCCGCCGACGAACCCTCCAGACGGTTCAGGAACCACAGACGACGCTGGGCGTAGGAGAGCGGGATGCGGGCCGGGCGCAGGGCCTCCGGTACGGCGACGAGCGCGGGCCGGGCAGGGCCGCCGCCCTTCTCGTCGAGCCGCCGCAGCAACTGCCCCGGCGTCGGCGCCAGGAACACGTCCTTGATCGACGCCTGGAGACCGAGCGCACCCCGTACCCGGTTGGTCAGCTTCCCCGCGAGCAGCGAATGCCCGCCCAGCTTGAAGAAGTTGTCCCCCTCCGACACCTCCTCCCGCCCCAGCACCTCCGCGAACAGACCCCGCAGGATCTCCTCCCGCGGATCGGCCGTCCGGGTGCCCGGGGTCTTGGCCCGGCCGCCCGCGCCGCCCCGCGTCCCGCGGGTCCCGGCCCGCGCTTCGGCCTCCGCCCCGGCCCGCGCCGCGGTGGCGGCGTCGGCCAGGGCCCGGTGGCGGCGGTCGAGTCCGGTGTGCTCGTCCTCCGTCGGCAGGGCGATGTCGCTCAGCCGGGTGTGCTCCGGCCGCTCGGCGAACGCGGTGAGCGCGCGCCCGAAGAGGTCGAGGAGGAGGCGGGCGGTGGTCTCGTCGTACCGCTCGGTGGCGTACTGGAGCAGGAGCGTGAGGCCGCCGGGGTCTCCGGTGGCGTCGCTCCGCTCCAGGCAGTGGAAGCTGAGGTCGAACTTGGCGGTGGCCAGGTCGGCTTCCACGAGGGTGGCGGGGATGCCGCCGAGTGCGAGGTCCTTCTCCTGCCGGCTCCGGGCGGCGCTGACCATGACCTGGAAGAAGGGGTGGCGGCCCAGCGCGCGCTCGGGGTTGAGGTCCTCGACGAGGAGGTCGAAGGGCAGGTCCTCGTGGGCGAAGGCGGCCAGGTCGGCGTCCCGGACCCGGCCGAGCAGCTCCCCGAGGGTGGGGTCGCCGGACAGGTCGGTGCGCAGCGCGAGCGTGTTGACGAAGAAGCCGACCAGCTCGTGCAGGTCCTCCTCGGGCCGGCCGGCGACGGGCGTGCCGACGACGAGGTCGGATCCGGCGCCCGCGGCCCGCAGCGCCAGGGCCAGCGCCGCCCGGACGACCATGAAGAAGCTGGCCCGCTGCTCCTTCGCCACGCCGGCGAGCGCACGGTGGACGCGGGCGTCGAGCTCCGCCGTCACCGCGGCGCCGGTGTGGGCGGGTTCGGCGGTGCGGGGACGGTCGGCGGGCAGCCGCGTCTCGTCGGGGATGCCGGCCAGCGCCGCGCGCCAGTGGGCGAGCTGCTCGTGGGCGGTGCTGTCGGGGTCGGCGGGGTCGCCGAGCATGTCGTGCTGCCAGAGGGCGTAGTCGGCGTACTGGACGGGCAGCGGCTCCCACTCCGGGGCCCGGCCCTCGGCCCGGGCCGTGTACGCGGTGTCGAGGTCGCGGAGGAGGCAGCCCACGGACCAGCCGTCGGTGGCGATGTGGTGCACGGACAGCACCAGGACGGCGCTGTCGTCGTCGACCTCGAAGAGGGCGGCGCGCAGGGGCGGTTCACCCGTGATGTCGAGGGGGAGGCGGGCGAACGCGGTCGCCCGCTCCTCCACCTCGTCGGCCGCGCACGGCACGACCTGTACGGGTACCGCCGGATCGGCCGTGATCTCCTGGTACGGCTCGCCGTCCACGGCCGGATACACCGTCCGCAGCACCTCGTGCCGCTCCACCACGTCCCGCAGCGCCGCCTCGACCACGGCGACGACCGGGCGACCGGCGAGCCGCAGGACCACCGGCGCGTTGTAGGCCGCCGACGAACCCTCCAGACGGTTCAGGAACCACAGACGACGCTGGGCGTAGGACAGGGGGATCACGGTGCTGCTCCTCGTGGATGGCGGTACGGGTGGGGTGGGCCGGTGGCGCGGGGGCCGGGCGTCGCCGGGCGGGCCGACGGTCAGGCGTCCCCGCGCGGCCGTCAGTTCCTCGATGTGGGCGGCGAGGTCCCGCAGCCGGGGGTGGGCGTAGACGGCCTTGACCGGCAGGGCGACGGAGAGTTCGGCGCGGACCCGGGAGACCAGCTTGATGGCGAGCAGGGAGTGTCCGCCGAGCTTGAAGAAGTTGTCGTCGGGGCCGATGGAGGCGGCGCCGAGGACCTCCTTCCACACCCGGCCGATGAGCTCCTCGGCACGGCCTTCCAGGCCCGCGGCGGAGCCGGTGTCCTCCGGGGCGGCGGCCGCCTCGACGCGGGTCGGCAGGGCGGAGCGGTCCAGCTTGCCGCTGGGGGTGGTGGCGAAGCGCTCCACCGGGACGAGGGCCGCGGGGAGCATGTACGCGGGGAGCGCGGCAGCGAGGCCGGTGCGGAGGACCTCGGGGTCGCCGCCACGGTGGTAGGCGATGAGCGCCGGGCTGCCCGAGGCGTCCTCGCCGAGGACGACGGCGGCTTCGGCGACGCCGTCCTGGCGGGTGAGGGCCGCCTCGATCTCGGGGAGTTCGATGCGGTGGCCGCGCAGCTTGATCTGGCCGTCGGCGCGGCCGAGGTAGGCGAGCCGGCCGTCCGGGAGGAGGCGGCAGCGGTCGCCGGTGCGGTACACGCGGTCGCCGGGCGCCGCGTCGGCGGCGGGGTCGGCGAGGAAGCGCTCGGCCGTGAGGACGGGCCGGTTGCGGTAGCCGCGGGCCACCCGCGGGCCGGCGAGGTACAGCTCGCCCGCCTCGCCCTCGGCGACCGGGTTCAGCCGCTCGTCGAGGAGGCGCATCCGCAGGCCGGGCAGGACGCTGCCGATGTGCGGCTCGCCGGGCCGGTCGATCCAGCCGGCGGTGGCGTCGACGGTGGTCTCGGTCGGCCCGTACACGTTGAGGGCGCGCAGCAGGCCGGAGCCGTGGGCGGCGGCCAGGCGGTCCCACAGGGCGGGGCTGATGGCCTCGCCGCCGACGAGCAGGGTCAGCGGGCGGGGGCCGCCGTCGGGGGTGAGCAGGTCGAGCAGCGGGTCGGCGTGGGAGGGGGTGATGTCGAGGTCGGTGAGGCCCTGCGCGTCGATGAAGGCGGCCAGCAGGGAGGGGTCGCGACGGGTCTCCTCGTCGATCATGACGAGGGTGTCGCCCCGGCAGAGCCGTACCCACTGCTGTACGGAGGCGTCGAAGGACGGGGAGGCGTTCCAGCCGACGCGGCGGGCCTCGCCGGTGGCGGCGCCGACGCCCTCGAGCTCGGCGAGGAGCAGCGAGGCGGCGCCGCGGCCGATCTCGACGCCCTTGGGGCGGCCGGTGGAGCCGGAGGTGTAGATGACGTAGGCGAGGGTGCTCGCGGTCACGGGCGCCGGACGGTACGGGGCGTCGGTGGCGGTGGCCGCCGTCAGCT
Source organism: Streptomyces showdoensis (assembly GCF_039535475.1). Lineage (NCBI taxonomy): Bacteria > Bacillati > Actinomycetota > Actinomycetes > Kitasatosporales > Streptomycetaceae > Streptomyces > Streptomyces showdoensis. The sequence goes on from NZ_BAAAXG010000013.1 coordinate 111,737, forward strand.
CGGCGAGGGTGACGGAGCGGGCGCCGGGCGCCGGGGACCGGCCCGCGGCGTCGAGGACCACCAGGTCGGCGCCGGAGTCCTCCAGGAGGTAGCGGCGGCGGTCGGCCGGGAGCGCCGGGTCGACCGGCAGGTAGGCGGCGCCTGCGGTGAGCGTGCCGATGATCGCGGTGACGAGTCCGGCGCCGCGCGGCAGGCAGAGGGCGACGACGCTCTCGGGTCCGGCGCCGAGGGCGGTGAGGCGGGCGGCGACGGCGGCGGCCTCGGCGCGCAGTTCGTCGAAGCTGAGGCTGCGGTCGGCGGCGACCACCGCCGTACGGTCGCCGGGGGCGGTGGCGAGCCGGGCGAGGAGGTCGGCGTGGCCGGTGCCCGCGGCGCAGGCGGCGCAGGAGCAGTCGGCGGGCCCGAGGGCCGGGACGGACGGCAGGGTGACGGAGGGCCCGTCGGAGGGCGCGGCGAGGGTGGCGGGCTCGGGGAGGACGGCGGTCATGGCGGGGCTCACATTCCGTACGGGGTGGCGGAGGGGGCGACGGTCGGACCGCAGTCGGCGAGCGGTACCGGCTCGCCCATGGCGACGAGGATCTTGCGGGCGCCGGTGTACGCCTCGCGGCCGTGCGCGCAGAGGATGTTGTCGACGAGCATCAGGTCGCCGTCCTGCCAGGTCTCGCGGACGGTGACGGCCTGGTAGGCGTCGTTGATGGCGTCGACCTCGGCGTCGGTGAGGGCGGTGCCGTCGCCGAGGCGGGTGTCGAAGGGCAGGCCGTCGGCGCCGAAGGTCTCGGTGAGGACCTCGCGGACGTCCTCGTCGAGGCTGCGGGCGTTCCAGAAGGCGAAGTGGTTGAACCAGACGCGCTCGCCGGTGACCGGGTGGGTGATGACGGCGGAGCGGAGCTGGCGGGTGCGCAGGGTGTCCTCGTCGAGCCATTCGTAACCGATGGCGTGCTCGTCGCAGTACTCCTCGGCGCCGGCCGGCTCCTCCGAGGAGAAGGCCTTGCGCCAGGGCATGCCCGCGAGGTCGGAGTAGTTGCGGACGAGGAGCCAGCCGGCCTCGGTGAAGCGGGCGACGAGCTCCTCCGGGAGGAGCGCGAGGGCGCGCCGCATGTCGCCGACGGTGGTGGCGCCGCCGGTCTCGGGGGCGGTGACGCAGCCGAAGAGGAGGACGCCCGGGAAGTCCAGGGTGTAGCTGTTCTCGTTGTGGAGGCGGATCGGCTGGATGGCCGGCAGGTCGGTGGAGGAGAAGACGCCCTCGCCGAAGTCGGTGCGCGGGGTGGCCTTCTCCTTGTATCCGGCGCGGGTGGCGATCAGCGCGTCCCGGGCCTCCGCGAAGCTCCCCGCGTCGGTGACGGGCAGGCCGCGGAGCATGACGGCGCCGGAGCGGTGCAGCTCGGCCTGGATGTCGGCGCGCCGGGCGGTGAGCCAGGCGGCGGCCTCGGCCATCGTGCCGTGGCGCGGGACCTGGACGAGTGCGGGCTTGCCGGGCTCGCGGACGACGGTGATGCCGGAGTCGCCGAGGCCGGGCTCGGTGGTGGCCGGGTTCGGGGCGAAGGTGGTCATGGCGGGGTTCCTCTGCTTCACGGGTACGGGCGGGGGCGGGCGTACCGGGCCGCCGCACCGGGTTCGGGGAAGATCGGGGGATCGGTGAGCTCAGGGGGATCGGGGAGCTCGGGAGGCTCGGGGAGCTCGGGAGGCTCGGGCAGCTCGCGTCGGCCGGGGCCGACGAGGTCGACGAGGCAGACGAGGCAGACGAGGCCGACGGGCGGGATCAGACGGCGGTGGCGGGCGCGCTCCGGAAGGAGTCCAGGGCCGGGTTGAGTCGGGCGAAGAAGCCGGCCAGGTCCTGCTGGAAGTAGAAGTGGTCGCCGGGCAGGACCTCGGGCACGACCTCGTTCCCGGCGACGAGCGCCCAGCCGTCGAGCAGGCCGACCGGCACGATCGGGTCGACGTCGCCGCCGAAGACGGCGACCGGGCAGGCGAGCCGCACGTCGGGGGCGGTGCACTGGTAGGCGTCGTCGATGGCGAAGTCGGCGCGGATGGACGGGAGGACGATCTCGCGGAGCTCCGGGTCGTCGAGGATGCCGTCGTCGGTGCCGCCGCGCTCCTTGATGGAGGCGACCAGCTCGTCGTCGTCGAGCCGCTCGGGGTGGACCGGGGCCTGGTTGGGCAGGACCGGCGCCCGGCAGGCGGAGGCGACGAGGCCGAGCGGGGTGCGGCCGGCGGCCTGGAGCGCCCGGACCACCTCGAAGGCGACGAGCGAGCCCATGCTGTGCCCGAGGACGACCAGCGGTCCGGTGTCGCCGGGGAGGGCGGCCACGACCGGGAGGGCGAGGTCGTCGACGGAGCCGGGCAGGTCCTCGCAGTAGCGGGCGCCGCGGCCCGGGTACTGGCCGATGAGCAGCCGGACGTCGGCCGGCAGGTGCTCGCGCCAGGCGCTGTAGGCGTGGGCGTTGCCGCCGGCGTGCGGCAGGACCAGCAGGGACAGCCGGTGCGGGGCGTCGCCGGGCAGGTCCCAGACGACGTCCTCGGGCGCGGGGGTGAAGGCGGGGGTGGCATGGGTGCTCATGAGCTGATCCGTTCCGTGTCGTTGCGGCGGCGGAGGGCGGGGCGCGCCTTCCGGGCCGGAGCGGTCCTGAGGGAGTCGATGTGGGCGGCGAGCCGGGCCGCGGTGGGGTGCTGGAAGACGTCGCGGACGGTGAGCCGTACGTCGAGGGCTCCGGCGATGTGGTTGGTGAGGCGGGCGCCGAGGAGGGAGTGGCCGCCGTGGTGGAAGAAGTCGTCGTCGATGGTGAGGGGGGCGGTGGTGTCGAGGGTGCGGGCGAAGAGGCCGAGGACGGTCTCTTCGAGCGGGGTACGGGGGGCGCGTCCGCCGCTGGAGAGGGCGGCGGGGGCGGGCAGGGCCCGCTTGTCGATCTTGCCGTTGGGCGTCAGGGGCAGTCGGTCCAGCACGGTGACGTGGCTGGGGACCAGGTGCTCGGGCAGCCGGTCGGCGACGTGCCGCCGGACGTCCTCCGGAGCCAGACCCTCCCCCTCCACCACGAGGTAGGCGGCCAGCCGTTCCTGATGCACCGTCACCACGGCCTGGGTGACCTGCGGATGGGTGAGGAGGGCGGCCTCGGTCTCGCCGGGCTCCACGCGGAATCCCCGGATCTTGATCTGGTCGTCGGCCCGGCCCTCGTACACCAGCCTGCCGTCCCGGTCGAAGCGGACGAGGTCGCCGGTGCGGTAGAGCCGGGTCCCCGGCGGGCCGTAGGGGTCGGGGACGAAGCGGGTGGCCGTGAGTTCCGGGCCGGCCGAGGTAGCCGTGGGCGAGGCCGTCGCCGCTCAGGTACAGCTCACCGGTCACACCGGGCGGGCACAGGTTCAGGTACCGGTCCAGGACGTAGGCGCCCTTGTTGACCAGCGGGCGTTCCGATCGGGGACGACCGTCTCCTCCGCGTCCCCGTCGTCCAGGGCGTGCGTGGTCGTGAAGCCCATCGACTCGGCCGGGCCGTAGCCGTTGACGACCTCGATACCCGGCTTCAGCCGCTGGAGCTTGCGCACGTGCGCCGGGGAGGCGGCTTCGCCGCCGGTGAACGCGACCGTGACCGTGTCGAAGGCACCGGGGTGCTCGTCGACGAGGAAGTTGAACAGGCTCGCCGACAACTGGAGCATCGTCACCCCGTGCCGGCGCGACAACGCGTCGATCAGCACCGGCTCCGGCCGCTGCCCCGGCTGCAACACCGTCGTCCCGCCGTGCAGCAACGCACCCCAGAACTCGAGGCTGAACGCGTCCCACGACACCGGCGAGCACTGCAGGAACACCTCCCCCGCACCGAACCGACCGTACGACTGACCACTCACCGTCGACACCAGGTTCCGGTGCGACGACAGGATCCCCTTCGGCCGGCCGGTCGATCCCGACGTGAACATCACGCAGGCCACGTCGTCACCGGTCGGCGCCGTGCCCAGGTTCTCCCCCGGGAGTTCGGCCAGTTCGTCGGGTGCGCAGACGACGGTCTCCCACGGTCCGTCCACCCGCCCGGCGGCGGCACGGTCCGCGTCCGTGACGAGCAGGCCGATGCCCGCGTCGACGGCGGCGGCACGCAGGCGCTCGTCGGGGAACTCCGGGGTCGAGGAGCGTGTACCCGGCGCCGGTCTTCGTGACCGCGAGGACGGCGATGGCGAAGTCGGCGCCGCGGTCGAGCAGCACACCCGCCATGTCGCCCCGCCCGAGGCCCTGTTCGGCCAGGTGCCGGGCCAGACGGTTCGCGGAGACGTTCAGCTCGGCGTACGAGACCTTCCGCTCACCGTCCACCAGCGCCGTCCGCTCCGGAACCCGCGCCACCTGCCCCTCGAACCGCCCCACCAGCGAACCCTCACCGACCCCCACAGCCCTCACCCCGGCCCACGGACCGGTCAGCGACTCCCGCTCCTCCGGCGCCAGAACCTCCAGGCCGGAGAGAGGGGCGCCGGGCTCGGTGAGGGCGTGGTGGAGGACCCGGCCGAGGACGGAGGTGATGCGCCGGACCGACTCCTCGTCGAAGAGGTCGGCGGCGAAGAGGACGGTGGCGCGCAGGCCGCGCTCGTCATCGGAGCGGAGGAAGAACTCCAGGTCGAACTTGGCGGAGCCGCTGGTGATCTTCTCCATGGGCGCCGGCACGAGTCCGGGGAGCACGAGGGGCTTGGCGGCGTCGGCACCGCTCTCCAGGGTCAGGCAGATCTGGAAGAGGGGGTGCCGGGACAGGGTCCGGGTCGGGTTGAGGGCCTCCAGGACCAGGTCGAAGGGAGCCTCCTGGTGGGCGAAGGCATCCAGATCGGCAGCCCGGACCCGGCCGAGGAGTTCGCGGAACGTCGGATCGCCCGAACTGTCCGTGCGCAGCACCAGCGTGTTCACGAAGAACCCGACCAGATCGTTCAACGCCTCGTGACTCCGGCCCGCCACCGGCGAACCGATCGCCAGATCCGCCCCCGCCCCCAGCCGCGACAACGCCGCCACCAGAGCCGCGTGCACCACCATGAACGGCGTGCACCCCTCCGCCACCGCGAGCTCCTTCGCCCGCTCGAAGAGGTCGGGAGCCCAGGTCGAGCGCGACCTGTCCCGCCCCGGTGCGAGGCGCGCGACCGGCCGCGGGTGGTCGAGCGCGAGTCCGTGCCCCTCGGGGAGGCCCGGCCAGGTTCTCGCGCCAGAAGGCCAGTTCGGTGCCGAGCGGGCTCTCGGGCTCGTCGGCCGCACCGAGGACCCGCCGCTGCCAGGCCGCGTAGTCCGCGTACCGCACGGTCAGCGGGTCCAGGACCGGAGCACCCTCACCCGCCGCACGAGCGGCGTACGCCCGCTCCAGATCCGCGAAGAACACCCCGTTCGACAGGCCGTCGGTCGCGATGTGGTGCAGGACCAGCGCCAGGACCGCCGAGTCGTCGTCGAGCCGGAAGAGCGTGGCCCGCACCGGGATCTCGGACCCGAGGTCGAAGACCCGCCCGGCCGCCTCGGCGAGCCCGGCGTCCAGTCCGCCGGCCTCGGCCTCCACGGCCCGCCGCTCGATCGTCAGCCGCGCCCGCCCCGCGGGCAGGACCCGCTGGAACGGCTCCCCGTCCACCGCCTCGAACACCGTCCGCAGCGGAGCGTGCCGCTCCACCACGTCGTTCAGCGCGGCCTCCAGCACGGCGGCGTCCAGCCGGGGCCGTCGAGAGCGCACGACCGTCGGCACGTTGTACGCGGCGCTCCCGCCGTCCAGCTGCGACAGCAGCCACAGCCGCTTCTGCGCGTACGACGCGGGGACCAGCTCGCCGTCGCCCTCTCCCGGCACCGGTGCCGGGAGGGCCGTCGTGCCCGCCGTCTCCCCACCGCGCTCCGTGATCAGCTCCGCGAGCCCCGCCACCGTCGGCCGCCCGAAGACGTCCCGGATCGTGAGCCGCACGCCCAGCGCCTCCGCGATGCGGTTCGTCAGCCGGGCCGCCAGCAGGGAGTGACCGCCCAGGGCGAAGAAGTCGTCGTCGATGCCGATCGTGCCCGGGTCCTTGTCGAGGGTGCGGGCGTACAGGTCGGGTCAGGATCTCCTCGGTCCGGGTCGCGCGGGGCGCGCGCGCGTGGTCAGGAGGGCGGCGGGGGCGGGCAGGGCGCGCTTGTCGATCTTGCCGTTGGGGCGTGACGGGAAGCCGGTCGAGGACGGTGACGTGGGTGGGGACCAGGTGCTCGGGGAGCCGCTCGGCGACGTGCTCGCCGGAGCTCGGCCGGATCGGGGGCGTCCGTGCCGTCGGTCACGAGGTAGGCGGCCAGCCGGTGTTCGTGGACGGTGACGACGGCCTGGGTGACCTGCGGGTGGGAGAGGAGGGCGGCCTCGGTCTCGCCGGGCTCGATGCGGAAGCCGCGGATCTTGATCTGGTCGTCGGCCCGGCCCTCGTAGACGATCCTGCCGTCGGCGTCGAAGCGGGCCACGTCGCCCGTGCGGTAGAGCCGGCCGCCGGGGGTGGTGCCGATCGGGTCCGGGGACGAAGCGGGCTGGCCGTGAGGTCGGGGCCGGCCGAGGTAGCCGTGGGCGAGGCCGTCGCCCGCGACGTACAGCTCGCCCGTGACGCCGGGCGGGCAGAGGTCGAGGCGGGCGTCGAGGACGTAGGCGGGCTTGTTGACGAGGGGGGTGCCGACGGGGATCGACGGATGCGGGTGCTCGGCGGGTGCGACGAGGTGGGTCGTGGCGAAGATCATCACCTCGGCGGGGCCGTAGCCGTTGAGGACCGCGGTCTCCGGCCTGAGCCGCTGCAGTTTGTGGACGTGGACCGGGGAGGCGGCCTCGCCGACGGTGAAGGCGGTGGTGACGGTCTCGAAGGCCTCGGGGTGCTCGTCGACGAGGAAGTTGAAGAGCGTGGCGGAGAGCAGGAGCGTGGTGACGCCGTGGCGGCGGGACAGCTCGGTGACGAGGGCCGGTTCGGGCTTCTGGCCGGGCTGGAGGACGGCGGAGCCGCCGTGCAGGAGCGGGCCCCAGAACTCCAGGCTGAAGGCGTCCCAGGAGACCGGCGAGCACTGGAGGTAGACCTCGTCGGGTCCGGTGGGGAGGTACGGCTGGCCGATGAGGGTGGCGACGAGGTTCCGGTGCGAGGACAGGATGGCCTTGGGGCGGCCGGTCGAGCCCGAGGTGAACATGAGGCAGGCGGGGTCGTCGGGACTGATCGGCACGCCCAGGTCGTCGGCGACGGCGTCCGGGCCGGGGCGTCGCCCGGCGTGGGCGACGGTCCAGGGGCCCTGGGCGCGGGCGGCGAGGTCCGGGGTGCTGACGAGGTGGGTGATGCCCGCGTCGGTCGCGGCCGAGCGGAGCCGCTCCTCGGGGAAGTCGGGGTCGAGCAGGACGTGTCCCGCGCCGGTCTTGAGGACGGCGAGGAGGGCGGTGGCGAAGGGGATGCCGCGGTCCAGCAGGATGCCGGCCATGGCGCCGCGCCCGAGACCGCCGTCGCGCAGCTCGCGGGCGAGGTGGTTGGCGGAGGCGTTGAGTTCGGCGTACGTGACGGTGCCGGCGACGTCGGTCAGCGCGGGGCGGTCGGCGTGGAGCCGTACCTGCTCCTCGAAGCGTGCGACGAGCGTCGTCTCCACCGGCGGCCCGACGGGTCCGGCCCAGGCGCCGGTGAGGAGCTCGCGCTCGTCGTCGCCGAGGAGCGGGAGTCCGGCCACGGTGGGGCTCGGGGGCGCGGCGGCGCTGCCCGCGCCCTCCACGTCCGCCGCGCTGCCCTCGCTCTCCGCCAGGAAGCGGGTCACGAAGGCGGTGAAGCGGTCCTGGTGGGCGGTGACGAGGGCCGGGTCGACGTCCTGGACGGGGGTGTCGAAGTCGATGCGGAGGCCGTGGGCGGGGCCGAGGTCGAGGACGGCGACGCTGAGGTCGTCGACGGGGCCGTTGCTGACGTTGTGGTTGACGGTCGGGTGGCCGCAGACGGTCAGTTCGGCGTGGAAGCCCATGATGTTGAGGACCGGCGTGGCGAGGCGGCGGGTGCCGTCGATGACGCCGGCCTCGCGGCCGAGGTCCTCGTACCGGGTCCGCTGGTGGCGCAGGCCGTGCTTCACCTCGGCGGACACCGTGCGCACCAGGTCGGCGACGCGGTCCTCCGGGCGGACCCGGAGGCGCAGCGGCACGATGTTCGACATCATGCCGGGGGTGCTGCGGGCGGCCCGGGTGGTGCGGCCGGTGACGGGCAGGGCGATCATCAGCTCCTGGCGGCCGGTGACCCGCTGGAGGTAGGCGGCGAAGAGCGTCACGAGGAGCACGGACCAGGAGACGCGGGCGGCGCGGGCGACGGTCCGCAGGCGTTCCGCGTCGGCCGCCGTGACGGGGACGCTGCGGCGGGCGAAGGGCAGTCCGCCGTGCGCGGACGGTGCCCGGTCCCGGCCCCGGACGAGTCCTGCGGGCGCCTCGGGGGCGTCGGCCAGGTGGGTGCGCCAGGCGGCCCGGTCGGCGGCGGCCTCCTCGGAGGCCCGGTAGGCGGCGTCCTCGGCGAGCAGGTCGGCCAGGCCGCCGAACGGGGTGTCGCCCCACGGCTCGCCCGCGACGGCCCGCTCGTACAGCTCGACGAGGCGGGCCAGGGCCATGGAGACGCCGACGCCGTCGACGACCAGGTGGTGGAAGCCGTAGAAGTAGAAGAAGCGGTCCTCCGCGAGCTTGATCAGCGCGCACCTGACCGGGGCTTCGCCGGTGAGGTCGAAGGGCGTGCCGATCAGCGCGTCGATCAGCTGCCAGGCCGCCCGCTCGGGGTCGGCGGCGCCGCTGAGGTCGGTGAAGGCGAGGGTGCGGTCGCCGGCGTCGGCGTCGAGGAGCTGCCAGACCTGCTCGCCGTCGTCCTCGAAGCCCCGTACCCGGAGGAAGTCGGCCTCGTCGACCAGGCGCCGCCACGCCGCCGCCATCAGCTCCGGGTCGACCGGGCCCTGGATCTCCCGGCATTCGCCGACGTTGTACTTGACGCCGGTGGGGTCGAGGAGGTGGGCCGTCCAGATGTCCCGCTGGGCTACCGAGAGCGGCAACCGGACGGCGGCCGGTGCGGAGGCGACGGGCTTGTCGAACGGCATGGGGGCTCCTGGTGGGTGACCGGGGTCGGTGGCCTGCGGGGGCTGCGGGGACTGCGGGGACACGGCGCGGGCGGCCGCCGCGTTCGGCGGCCGGGCAGTGGCCATACAACCCGTGCGCGGGCCCCGCGAGCGGCAGTTGATCCGGCGGTACGGCAGCGGATCGGCGGCGCGGCGGCAGTCAGGCGGCAGGGGCGGGGGCAGCGGCGGGGGCGTCCGCCGCCGGGGCGCAGGGCCCGCCGGCCGGGGCCAGGGCGGCGCGGACGACGCACAGCACCCGGAAGCCGGAGCGGCCGTGGTCGGTGCTGGGCCGGATGACACCGCCGATGAGCAGGGCGCGGACCATGCGGCCGCCGTCCGGGAGGGGCCTGCCGGTGAGCCGTACGACGTCGTCGAGCCCGAAGTCCGGCGCGGCGGAGGCGTCCTGGGCGGCGCAGAGGGCGGTGAGGAGCTGCCGCTGCTCCGGCGGGAGGGCGTCGAGGGTGCGGGCGACGCGGTCGCGGAGGCGGGAGCCGCTGTGCCCGTCGGCGAGGTGGTCGAGGACGGCGGCGGGGTCGGTCTCGACGATGCCGCGCAGGGTGGGCAGGTCGCAGACGCTGAGCCAGGAGGCCGCGGCGGCGAGCGCGCGGGGGTGTCCGTCGAGGCGGTGGGCGATCCAGGCGGTGTGGGCCAGGGTCTGCTCGTCGGGGAGGAGTTCGGGCCGCACCCGGCGGAGCCGGGCGAGGAGGAAGCGTACGGCGGGGGCGTCCGCGCCGGCGCCGGGGACCGCGGGGCCGGCCGGGAGGGGGGCGTCCAGGGGGGCGAGGAGGAAGAGGCGCTCGCCGGGGACGTTCCAGGGGGTGTCGGACGTGAGGAGGAGGCGCAGGCCGGGGAGTTCGCGGCGGAGCCGGGTGAGGCGGGCGAAGTCGAGCCGGGCGGGGTCGACGCCGTCGAGGACCAGGAGCACGTCGCGGTCGCCGAGTGCGGCGGCGAGGGCGGCGGGCGGCAGATCACCTGTGGAGGCGGTGCCGCCGCCGGGTCTCTGCCCGTGGGCGGGGCCGTGCGGGTCCTGCGGGTCCTGCGGGCCGTGCGGGTCCTGCGGGCCGTGCGGGTCCTGCGGGCCGGTCGCGGCGTACGAGGTGTACGCGGCGGACTGGCCGGGCCGGGCGTGCGGCAGGGCTCCGTGGGGCCGTGCGGCAGCGGCGTGGGCGCCGGGGGCGCCCGCTCCCTGGAGATAGGCGACGCAGTCCGTGACGAGGTCGGCGAGCGGGGTCTCGTCGGCGGGGAGGCAGTCGGTGACGGCACCGGGGGCGGTGTGCCAGAGGACGGGGAGGCCGCTCTCGTGCAGGCGGGCGGCTGCCTCCAGGGCGAGCCGGCTCTTGCCGACGCCGCTCAGGCCCACGACGGTGACGAGCCGCTCCGCCCCGGAGTGGAGCTCCTCGGCGAGGATCAGGGCCTCGGCCTCGCGGCCGATCAGCGGGTGCAGGGGGACGGGCGGGGCGCAGCGTTCGGGCAGGAGGTGCCGGCCGGCGCCGCCCTGGTGGCCGCGGGAGACGGACTCCTCCAGGGCGGTGCGGGCCCGGGGGCCGAGGCGGAGGGCGTCGGCTATCAGCCGGATCGTGTCGGCGCGGGGCCGCAGGGCCTTGCCCTTCTCCAGGTCGCGGATGGCGCGGACGCTGATGGTGGAGAGGTCGGCCAGTTCGCGCTGGGTGAGGCCGATGCGGAGGCGGTGTCCGCGGATGAGGGTGCCCAGAGCGGCGGTGGCCGTGGGCGTGCCCTCGGGGGAGAGACCGGTCGTCATGGAGAGCTCCCGCTGGTCAAGTGGCGGCGAGGGCCGGGAGGCGGCCTGGTCAGGACCGCTTCCGGGGGCCTCGCCGGTTGCTGGGAACCATCCTCCGAACCGGCCTATCCGTGGGGCATCCCGCCGCTAACCGGCATCGGGGGCGAGCCGGGCGTCCCGGCGGTGGCCGGTGATAGCGCGGGGGGACCCGGGATAGGGGTGCCGGGGGCCGTGATAGGGGTCGGGGTGCGGTGATAGCGGGGTGATAAGGCCGGGGCCGGTGCGGTGAATCCGCCCGTTCCTAAGTTGGTGTCCAGAAGGAAACGCCAGCCCCGAACGAGCCCGACCGAGACGGAGAATCCGATGTCGAAGACCGCCGCCGCCACCCGTACCGCCCTCCGCGCCGCCGTCACCTCCGCGCTGATCGTCCTGGTGACGGGGGCCGGCCTCCAGACCAGCTGGGCCGACGAGCCGGTCCCGGCGACGGGCACCCCGGGCACCTCCGCCACGGCGAGCGTCACCACCCCGCCGGTCTGCGACCCGGCCGGCACCGGCACCACGGGCACGGGCACCGGTGGCACGGGCACCGGCACCCCGACCTGCAACGAGAACAACCCCTGGGACTGACCCCGTACGACGGGGGGGGTGCCGCCCCTCAGCAGGCGCCGAGCAGTCGCTCCGCCTCCGTGAGCTCCCGGGCCATCCGACGGTCCCGGAAGACCTCGACCGCCGGAGTGAGCAGCTCCCGTGAGCGCCCCGGTTCGGTCGTCAGGAGCCGTGCGAGATCCAGGCGCGCGAGAGCGCCCCCGCTAAAATCCATGATCTGCTCCCGCGCCGACACGGCGCGGTCGAAGAAGTCCCGGGCCCGGTCCGGCCGTCCCATGACGGTGAACGCGTGGCCGAGGTCCCGCAGCAGGTGCCCTTCCCCGATGACGTCGCCGGAGTCCCGGCAGAGTTCGAGCACGTCGGTGAAGGTGAGGACCGCCAGGTCGCTCCGGCCCTGTTCGAGGAGGAGCTGGCCGACGCGCCGCAGGGTGCGTGCCCGGCCGCCCGCGTAACCGATGCCCTCGTAGATGTCGAGTGCCTCGTCGAGCTGTCGCTGTGCGGTGTCGGTCTCGCCCTGGCGCATGCGGATGTGGGCGCTCTGGGTGAGGACGATCGCGCGGCCGACGACGTCGCCGGCCCGGTCGAAGTCGGCGAGGGAACGTCCGTAGAGCTCCAGTGCCGTGGTGTCGTCGCCGCCGCTGCGCGCGATCAGCGCCATGTCGCGGCGGCAGAGCGCCTCGCCCATGGGCTCGTCGAGGGCCTGGAAGACGTCGAGGGCCGAGTTCAGGGCCTGGCGGGCGGTGTCGTACTGGTTGCGGCTCATGTAGAGCGAGCCGAGGGATGCCCGGATCGCTGCGGTGCCGCGCAGGTTTCCGGCCTTGCGGACGGCGGCGAGGGCGATCTGGTGGGTCCGCTCCCAGAGGTCGTAGTGGCCGCGCACCTCGAAGAGGGTGACGAGCGAGGTGGCGAGGTCCCAGCTGAGGTCGTGCAGGCCCTCCTCGGCGGCGTGCTCGACCATCCCGCAGAGGGCGCCCTGTTCGGCGTCGAGCCAGGCGAGCGGGTCGGCGAGCGCCTCGTCGGTGTAGGCGGCCGGGGGCTCCCAGCGGGGCGCGTCGCCGTGCAGGACGGTGAAGTCGCCCCCGTACACCTTGCGGTGGGCCTGCTGGGCGAGGTGCATCCAGCCGCCGGCCATGCGGGCGAAGGCGGCCTTGCGCTCCTCGGGCGGGTGCTGGACGGCGAGCTGTTCGCGGGCGTACACGCGGATGATCTCGTGGAAGCGGTAGCGGAAGCCTCCGGTCTCCATGCCCGCGACGTCGAGCATCTGGACGTCGACGAGGGGTTCGAGGAGGTCCGAGGGGAAGGGCCGACGGTCGTCGAGGAGGGCGCCGGCGAGCCAGCTCGGCAGGGTGGGCGCCTGGGCCATGCTGAGCAGCCGCAGCAGTCCGCGGTCGCTCGGGGCGAGTCCTTCGTAGGTGAGGGAGAGGCTGGCGCGCATGGTCATCTCGCCGTGGGCGAGTTCGTCAAGTCGGTGCCGTTCGTTGGCGAGCCGGTGGACCATGGAGGCGAGGGTCCAGTGGGGCCGGGCGGCGAGGCGGGCGGCGACGATGCGCAGGGCGAGCGGGAGCCGCCCGACGGTGCGGACGAGGGCTTCGGCGGCGACCGCCTCGCCGGTGACGCGTTCCTCCCCGATGATGCGGGAGAGCAGCTCCAGCGCGCGGTCCTCGTCGAGCACGTCGAGCTCGACGCGGTGGGCGCCGGGGAGCGCGGTGAGGCGGGCGCGGCTGGTGACGAGGACGGCGCAGCCCCGGCTGCCGGGGAGCAGCGGGAGGACCTGGCCCTCTCCGGCGGCGTCGTCGAGGACGACGAGGACGCGGCGGGAGGCGAGCCGGGTGCGGTACATCTCGGCGCGCTCGTCGAGGGATTCGGGGATGAGCTGGCCGGGGATGCCGAGGGCGCGCAGGAAGCGTCCGAGGACTTCCACGGGGGTGGCGGGGGCTCCGGTGGTGCCGCGCAGGTCGCAGTAGAGCTGTCCGTCGGGGAAGCCGGTCTCGGCGAGGGCGTGGGCGACGTGCACGGCGAGGGTGGACTTGCCGGTCCCGGGCTTGCCGGTGATCGCGGCGAGCGGGACGGTGCGGCGTCCTTCGCCGCCGGCGAGGGCGTTCTCCAGGGCGGCGAGGCGTTGTCCGTCGGCGACGAAGTCGGCGATGTCGGCGGGCAGCTGGTGGGGGACGGTGTCCTGGCGAATCGTTTCAGCGGTGGCGGGCGCGGGTGTCTCGGCGGGCTTCGGGGACCGCTCCGCGCGTGCCTCGGGTGCCGGTCCGTCGGGTCTCGCGCCCGGGGCGGCGGGCCCGGAGGCCCCCGCGGGTCTCGCGGCGGCGTGCGGTGCGGCGGCGTTCGGCGGCGGGAGTTCGCCCGCGAGGATGGCCGCTTCGAGCTCGCGGAGTTCGCGGCCGGGTTCGAGGCCGAGCTCCTCGGCGAGGTAGCGGCGGGCGGTGCGGAAGGCTTCGAGGGCCTCGGCCTGGCGTCCGGACCAGTAGAGGGCCTGGATGAGCTGCCCGTGCAGCTTCTCGCGGAGCGGGTGCTCGTGGGTGAGGCGCTGGAGCTCGCCCACGAGCCGGTCGTGGCGGCCGAGTTCGAGCTCGATGCGGATGCGGAGTTCGACGGCGGCGAGCCGTTCCTCGTTGAGCTGGCGAGCCTTGTTGGCGAGCGGGCCGCTGTCGAGCCCGGTGAGGCATTCGCCCTGCCAGAGGGTGACGGCGGATCTCAGCAGGCCGACGGCCTCCTCTGCCTCGCCGCTCTCGCGCAGCGCGCGGGCACGCTGGACGAGGCCGGTGAAGAGGGCGGCGTCGACGTTCCCGGCACCGGTGTGCAGCACGTATCCCGGGGGCCTGGTGACCAGGGTGACCTCGCCCTCGGCCCCGGCGAGCAGCTTGCGCAGCCGGGACACGCAGATCTGCACCTGGGTGCGGGCGGTCTCCGGCGGGTTGTCCTCCCAGATGAGGTCCACGAGCTGGCTGGTGCTCACCACCCGGTTGCTCTCCAGGAGCAGCGCGGCGAGGATCACCTCCTGCCGGCCCGGCGGGACGCGCAGCGGCCCGGCGACCCCCTGGACCTGGAGCGGCCCCAGCACCCGGAAGGTCAGGCGCGGCCCGCCCTGCACGCCCTCGTCCGCTAACCCACCGGCGGCAGCAGCCACTGATCCCCCACCCACCCAGAAGAATCGACACGCCAGGACCAGACCGGACCACGCCGGGATGTCAGGCTCAAGTGAGGACAGTCTCCACATCTCTTCCCCACCTGTCCATGCCGTGAAGATCTCGGCCGGGGATAGGCAGGCGATAACGAGGAGTTGGGGAGGCGCCGCAGAATCCTGGAGCGAGAGTGAAGGGGGTTTGCACCGTTGAACAGCCATGACGACACGGGGACCGTGTGGGCCGACGGGACGGGGGCCGACACGGGGACCGTGTGGGCCGACGGGACGGGGGCGGTGGATCTGGTGACCGCCGCGGGGATCGACCACGTGCGGCTGGTCTACGACTACCTCGACGCGGGCGATCTGGACGGCTGCGCGTCGCTGCTGCACGACGCCGTGGTCTTCGAGCTTCCGGGGCTGCCGCCGGCCCGGGGTCGCAGCGCGGCGGTACGGGCGCACGCGGGGCACGTGCCGCCGGCGGCCCGCCACGAGCTGGAGCACCTGCTGGCGCGGGACCGGACGGTGATCGCCACGGGCCGCCGGGTCCCGGCACCGGCGCCGTCCGGGCCCGCCCCCGCGGGCCACCGCTTCGTCGACGTGTTCACCATCGCCCCGGACGGGATGGTCCGCGCCTGCGTGCGCTACTACCACGCGGCTCCCTGATCGGAGCTAGGCGCTCCGCTTCTACGGTCGGCGACCGTCCGCCACGCGTCGGCCGTTCGGACGCCGCCCGCGCGAAGAAGTCCCGGAAGAATCCTTTTCTCATGCTTTGCTGCATTCAGGTGAATCCTGACGATCTTGGTTCTTCCGGGTGCTTAGGATCCCTCGTTGTGACAGACAGTCAGTACGCCCGGCCCGCCGCCGAATCGGCCGATGTGGTGATCCTCGGAGCCGGTCCGGCCGGACTGGTGCTGGGCAACCTCCTCCTCCGCGCCGGCATCGACTGCGCCGTCCTGGAACGCTCCGGACGCGACGACCTCCGCCACCGGCAGCGGGCGGGCTTCCTCGCGCCGAACACCGTGCGGATCCTGGCCCGCAACGGGCTGGACGACGGCCTGCGCCGGCACGGACAGGAGCACCGGGTCTGCGAGTTCCGCACCGAGGACGGGCGCTTCCGCCTCGACTACGGGCGGCTCGGCGACAAGGAGCCGCACACCGTCTACCCCCAGCACGAACTGGTCGCCGACCTGCTGGCACGGTTCCTCGGCGCCGGCGGACGGATCCGCTTCGACACCGAGGCGCTCGCCGTGTCCGACGCCGACGGCCCGGACCCCTCGGTGACCGTACGGGAACCCGACGGGCGTCCGGGGCGGTGGCGGGCGCGGTACGTCGCCGCCTGCGACGGGCGCCACGGGGCGGGCCGGCGCTCGCTGCCGCCCGGCTCCGTCCGCCACTACCGCCGCGACCACGGGGTGTCCTGGCTGGGCCTGCTCGCCGAGGCCCCGCCGAGCCTGGACGCCGTGGGCTACGCGGTCCACCCGCGCGGCTTCGCCGGCCACATGGCCCGCTCCGCCGAGGTCACCCGCTACTACCTGCAGTGCGCGCCCGGAACCCGGGCCGACGCGTGGAGCGACGAACGCGTCTGGGACGAGCTCGACAGGCGCATGCGCGCGCCCGAGTACGGCCCCCTCACCCGTGGCCGGCTCCTCCAGCGCACCGTCGTCGACCTCCGGTCCGACGTCCTCGAACCGCTGCGCCACGGCGCGCTGTTCCTGGCCGGCGACGCGGCCGCGCTGATCAGCCCGTCCGCCGCCAAGGGCGCCAACCTCGCGGTCCTCGAGGCGGAGCTCCTGGCCCACGCCCTGACCGCGGCGCTGACCGGCGGTGACCGGGCGGCACTCGACCGCTACTCGGACCGGTGCCTGGCCCGCATCTGGCGCGCGCAGGAGTTCTCGCACTGGATGATCGGCCTCCTGCACGAGGTCCCGGGCCCCGAGGGGTCCTCGCCCTTCCAGGAGCGCATGCGCCGGTCGCGGATCGCCGCGCTGCGCGACTCGCCGACCCAGCAGGACTGGTTCGCCGAGAACTACGTCGGCATCTGACGATCTATCACCTCAGTTGCGCTGGAGCGCACTTCACTTCTCCCAGCTCTCTCTCCCTTCCCCCTTCCCCCTTCCCCCTTCCCCCTTCTCACTTCTCCCTCTCCCCCTCCCCCGACCACGGACAGGCGATGCACTCCCCACGTCCCTCCACCATGCCCCTGCCCATGCCCGCGACCGGCATCCCCGCGCCCACGGCGACGGCGGTCGACTCCAACACCGACGCCGACCGGCTCGGCGCGACGGCCGCCTTCGTACGGGACCAGGACACCTCCGTCCTGCTCTCCCGGGTGCTGCCCGGCCTCGACGGCCCCGACCTGCGGGCCCTCACGGACCGCTGCGCCTTCGCGCACGCCGCCGTGCTCGTCTTCCCGACCGACGAGCACTCCCTGCGGGCGCAGTTGGCCGCCTGCGGGCTGTCCCCGGAGGTGTCCGCGCAGCCCAGCGTCGTCGTCCGCGACCGCCTCGCCGCGCGCCATCACCGCAACCCCGCGGATCTTGACGTAAGGATTCTCCGCCCCACGGTCCGCGGCCCCGGGGGCGAGCACCGGGCGGTCGAGGTGTTCGCGCTGACCGTGCCCCCGGGATCGGCGCTGCGGGGCATCGCCGAGGAGGAACGCCGACTGGACCGCGAGGCGCATCTGGCCTTCGACGTCGCGCACCCCGACCCGCTGGTGCTGCGCGGTCTGCTGGCGGGGTTCGCGCGGCACGGAGCGACCGCCGACGGCGGCGGCTACAACCCGCACGAGGACGGCACCGTCTTCTACTTCACGGCGCCCGTCGGCACCAAGACCCCTTACAGGAGGGTGGAGTTGTACGCGCGGGGCGACCACCGTGACGTACTGGCCGAGCACCTCGCCGAGCCGTTCACCGCGGCGTCCGCGCCCCGGCACCCCGGTGATCCGCAGGCGGCGGAATCACTGCTGCGGCTGCTCACCGGCGCCTGGACCACCCAGGCCCTCACCGCGTGTGCGCGGCTGCGGCTGCCGGAGGCCATGAGCCGCCACACCGGAGCCGGGGTCCACGAGCTGGCCCGAGCCGTCGACGCCCATCCGGAGAGCCTGGCCACCCTGCTGCGGTACCTCGCCATGCTGGACGTGGTCACCGAAGGCCCGGACGGCTACCGCCTCACCGGTGTCGGCGCCCTCCTCGCCGCGGAGACCCCGGGCTCGATGCGGCCCCTGGCCCTGATGTACGGCGGGCCCTTCTACCAGTCCTTCGCCCACCTCACCCACACCGTGCGCAGCGGTCTGCCCGCCTTCGACCACTTCTTCGGCGAGAACCACTTCGACCACTTCGCCGCCGACCCCGAACTCGCCGCGCTGTTCGACCAGTCCATGGTGTCGAGCGCCCCGATCTTCGACGCCCTCCCCGCCCACCCGGTGCTCGCCGCCGCCGCGGCCTCCCCCGGGCGCCCCCGTACGGTCGTCGACATCGCGGGCGGCACCGGGGAGCTCCTCGGCCGCATCCTCACCGACCACCCCGCGCTGCGCGGGGTCCTCCTCGAACGCCCCCAGGTCCTCGCCGCGGCCCGCGACCACCTGGCCGGCACCGGGGTCGGGGAGCGGTGCGCCTACCACGCGGGCGACTTCGCGGACGTCCCCGACGGGGGTGACGTCTATGTGCTCTCCCGTGTCCTGCACGACTGGGACGACGACCGCTGCCGGAGCATCCTGGCCTCCTGCTCCGCCGCCATGCCCCGGCACGCGGACCTCCTGGTCGTCGAGCGCCTCCTGCCGGCGGACGGCGGTTCCTCGCTCGCCACCGCCTGGGACCTCCACATGATGTGCAACACCGGCGGCCGCGAGCGGACCGCCGACCACTACGCCCGCCTGTTCGAGGAATGCGGCCTCGTCCTGGTCGGCCACAGCCCGCTCGCCCTCGGCGCCCACACCCTCCACGCCCGCAGGGCCTGACCGGCCGGCCGGTCCGGAGCGTCCCCTCCGGACCGGCCGACGGGCACTCCGGAACGCACCCGCCTACCGTGGAAGGGGAGAACCGACGCTCGGAGGGACCACCGCCATGAGCGGCGCCATGGACAAGGCCAAGGGCAGGCTCAAGGAGATCACCGGAAGGATCACCGGCCAGGAGCGCCTCGAAGCCGAAGGCAAGGCGGACCGGACGAAGGCCAGGATCCGCGAGAAGGCGCAGAGCATCCGGCACCGCGCCGAGGGGGTCCTGGACTCGTTCCGGCACGACCACCGGTGACGCACCGGACCCGCCGCACCGGACCCGCCGGTCCGGGCCTGCCGGTCCGGACCCGGACCGTCTCCGCACCGGCCGCTAGACGGCGAAGAACTCCTCGGGCGCGTCGTCGAGGACGAATCCGTTGTCGAGGCGGACGCGGGCCGTGACGCGGACCTTCTGCCCTTCGTAGGCGATCCACGCGGGCTCCAGGGCGCCGACCTGTTCCTCCAGGCGGATCCTGCTGGCCGGCGGCATCTGGTGCCCGTAGGAGTCGTGGAGCGCCTTCAGACGCAGGAACTCCTCGGCCTCGGGGCTCGGTTCCCTGCCGTGCTCGACCACCCGCTCGACGGTTCCCTCGACACCCGCCGCCAGGGCCAGCGAAGCGCCGCCGAAGCCCGCCTCCGCCGGGGGCTCCCCGGCCGGTGCCACCGTCCCGTTCCACACCAGGTCGGCCGCCAGCCGCACCCGCCGGCCCACGCTCAGTTCCATCGGTCCTTCGTCTTCCTCGTCCGTCGGAGCAGGATCATCCCACGCCGAAGGCGGGGCCCCGTCGCGCGGAGCCCCGCCCTCGGCGGTCCGGCCGGAGTGCCGTCAGAAGCGGTCCTGGCCGATCGGAAGGCGCTGCGGGACGCCCGGCAGCGGGTGCCCGGTGGAGCGGTGGGCCTGCGCGGGCGAGGTCCGGCAGCTGAGGTCGGCGGCCGGCAGGCGGCCGGTGACCAGGTAGGCGGTGGCGGTGGCGTCGGCGCACGACCCCAGGCCGTAGACGCCGTGGCCCTGGCCGCCGAGGACGGTGACCATCCGGGCCCCCTTCAGGGCCCGCCGCAGCCCCTGCCCGCTGACCAGGGGCGTCTGGGAGTCCCACTCGTTCTGCAGGACGAGGGCGCCGACGGAGTTGCCGACCTTGGTGGCCGGCTCGGCGCCGGGCCCCCAGAACGCGCACGGCTTGATGTTCGACGCGAAGTCCCCGTACAGCGGGTACCTGGCCTTGTCGCGGATCGCGTCGCGCCGGTACTGGGCCGGGTCACGCGGCCACGCGCGGGTGTCGGCGCACACCACGGACCAGAAGGCCACGTCCATGTTGTCCGCCGGGACGGCGGGCGGGACGGGCGCGGCCGGAGCGGCCGCGGTGCGGGCGAAGGTCGGCGGTACGGGGGCGAGCGAGGAGCCGCGCCGCGCCGGCGCCGGGGTCCGGCCCTCGGCGGCGGCCTTGAGCCGGACGACCGCCTCGCTCGCGTACGTCACGTCGAAGAACGCGCCGCGCCCCGCGAGCCGGATGTCGTCGCCGCTCAGGGCGGCGCCGTCGAGCTCGATCGGCTTGCGGTCCGCCTGGGCGACCAGCGCCCAGAACGTCGCACCGACCTCGGCGGGGGTGCCGCCGAGCCCGTACGTGGCGTTCCGCTCGGCGGCCCAGACGGTCCACCGCGCGAAGGCCGGTTCCGCGCCCTCGGCCCACACCTGGATCATGCCGCGCCAGATCCGCTCCGGGTCGACCGCGCTGTCGAGGACGAACCGGTCGGCTCGCTTCGGGAACATCTGCGTGTAGACGGCTCCCAGATAGGTGCCGTAGGAGTAGCCGAGGTACGAGATCTTCTTCTCGCCGAGCACGGCACGGACGACGTCCATGTCGCGGGCGGTGTTGCGGGTGGTGATGTGGGGCAGGACGGCGCCGTTCCGCGCCCGGCACTTCTCCGCGACGGTCCGCGCCCATCGGACGTCCTTCTCGAAGGTCGCCGCCTTGTACGGGCGCTGCCACGCCGTGTCGGCGTCGTTCAGCCCGCAGCCCAGCGCGGAGCTCCGGCCGACGCCCCGGGGGTCGAAGCCGATCAGGTCGTACCGCTTCTTCACGTCGTCCGACAGCATCGGCGCCATCCAGAGCGGCATGTCGAGGCCCGGCCCGCCGGGCCCGCCGGGGTTCAGCAGCAGCACACCGCGCCGGTCACGGGCGCTGGTCGCCTTCGTCCGGGACACGGCGAGGTCGAGCGTGCGGCCGTTCGGGCGGGCGTAGTCGAGCGGCACCTTGATCGTCGCGCACTGGTACTCCGCCGGCCCCTGGGCGTCGCAGCGGCTCCAGCGCGGCTTCTGCCGCGCGAAGCGCGCGAGCGGGTCGGCCGACGTGGTGGCGGCGCTCGTGGCGGCGGTCGCGCCTGCCGTGGCCGCCGTTCCGGCCGCCGAGGCGACGGCGGGGGTGAGGGCGGGAAGGAGCGTCGCGGCGGCGCCGAGGGCCACGACGGACGCTATTCGTGTGCTTCGCACGGTGATGGAGATCCTCGCGTGAGGTGGGCGTTCGGTCCCAAGAACCCTTACTCACCACCGACTTGTCCGAATCCCCCCGAAGGACGGCATCCCCTCCCCCCAGAGGACGACGCTCCTTCGGCCAACGAGGCCGGAACCGCACCGTGCGGCCCGACGACGGTTCCGCGCGGTGCGGGGCGGGACCCGGTCACAGGTCCGAGGTGACGTCGTCCCCGCGGGGTCGTTGGCCCCTGTATGCAGTCCCCTCAGACGAACGACACGACCGATCGCACCACCTCGATACCCGCCCCGCGACCGCCCTCCCGGGACGCGGCCGAGGCCGCCCTGGTCGAGCACTACCCCTCCCTGGTACGGCTGGCGCACCTGATCCTGCCGCCCGACCTCGGCCGCCACCGCCGGGTGCTCGCCGCCCACGCCCTCGTGCAGCGAAGCCTCGGGCGGGCCGGGGGCCTGCCGCGCGGCGGTACGGGAGGGCGAGGCGCCGGAGCCCCCGGCGAGGCCCGGCGGGTCCCCCGGTCCCGTACCGGCGGGGAGCCCGGAGGGTCCGCCCACGACTGGCTCCGCGCGCGCGTCGTCCACGACGCCCTCCGGCCGCCGCTGCGGGTGTCGTTCGGCGCGGCCCTGCCCAAGGTGCTCGGCCTGCGCCTCTTCCCCCGGGCCGGCGGTACCGACGAACTCGCGCTCGACCGGGCGCTCGCGGCGGCGGCTCCCGCGACCCGCGCGGCGCTCGCCCTGACCGCCCTCGAAGACCTCGCTCCGCCCGCCGTCGTCGCCCTGCTCCGCGGGGCGGGCGTGGCCGAGGCGGGGCGGGCCGCCGCGGAGGCCGAGCGGCTGCGCGCGGCCTGCGGCCCCGATGTCGCCGAGCTGCTGCGGCGACCCGAGTTCGATCCCTGCACGGTCCATCTGCGCCCGACCGACCTGCTGCGCCGGGGGCGGCGCGTCCGGCTGGCCGCCCTCGCGGGCGCCGTGGTCCTGCTCGCCGGAACCGCCGTCGGCGTCCTCGACGGACCGCCCGCGACTCCCCCGCGTACGGCGGCGTCCGCGGTCTCCGGCGAGGTGGCGACGGGTCTCCCGGTCCGCGTCCCGGCCGACCGGTGGGCCGACACCTCCCGGGTCGACTTCACCGCCTGGCCCGCGCGCGGCGACCGCGCCGACGACCGGGCCCTGATCCGGCGGGCGTTGACGGAGTGGACGGGCGGCGGGCCCCTCGCGGCCGGCTCCGAGGCTCCCTCGCTGCTCTACGCGGGCACCGTGGACGGGGCGGCCGTCGTCCTGCTCCACACCGGCCGCACGCTGGTCCGCTACACCGAACCCGGGCCGGGGCCCGGGAACGGCCGGCCGGCGCTGGTGCGGACCCGGGCCGACGACGGCGACGTGACGACGGCGGCGGCCGTCGTCCTCGCGCGGACGGGGAACCGCACCCGGTATCTGCTCGCGCCCTGGGTGGCGGAGGCGGGGACGCGGGACCTCGGTGCTCCCGGTTCCCCCCTGCGGCCCCTGCGCATGGCGGCGGACGGCGCCACCGAGCCCTTGGCGGACGCCGAACCGACGGCCGCCGCGCCCGGTTCCTGCGCGCGGGTGACGGCGCTCCAGCTCCGCTCGTCGACGCGGATCGTGGAGGACCACGCCTTCCTCCTCGCCGACCTGGGCGGCCTGGTCCCGGCCCATCTGACCTGGACGCCGCTGCCCGTGCCCGGTGAACCGGCGCGCCGGCCGCGCGAGGCCACGGGCCCGCTCGGCCTCGCGGCGTGGGCGCGCTCGGCGTGCTCGCTCGCCCGGCTCCGGGACGGCGGCGTCCGCTCCGTCAACCGCTGGGAGTACGCCGCGCAGGAGCTGCCCGAGAAGGCGGGGCGCGCGGTGTGGGTCTGCGCGCGGGCCGACACCTGGGAGGGGCGGGGCACGGCGGACATCACCCTGGAGGTGCCGGGACGGACCCTCCCCGTCACGACGGTGCACCGGACCGCCGCCTGCGGCCGGTTCGGGCAGGACGTCCTCGCGGGGGCGTACTGGTCGGCGCCCGGCGGAACGCGCTACGTTCTCGCGGCGGGCAGCCGACGGGTCGTGGGCGTCACCGCCACCGGTGGCGTCAGCGCCGGCGTACCGGGACGGCTGCTCGCCGTACGCGCCGACGGGGCGGCACCGCTGCGGCTCGCCGGAAGGCTTCCGGAGGGCGCGTCGCTGCCCGGCTGGACGGACCGTTCGGTGGAGGGCGGCGGGTGAGGGACGGGCCGGCGCAGGAGGACGGAGGAGACGGTGGAGCGCGCATGCGGAGTCTGACGTTCGTCGTGGGGACCGGCCGGAGCGGGTCGACCGCGCTGTCCCGGATCCTGTCCGCCCACCCCGAGGTGCTGAGCCTGAACGAGTACATGGCCTCCGTCGGAAGCACCGCCTTCCCCGGGCACCCCGTGGGCGGGGCGGAGTTCTGGCGGGCGCTGGCCGAGCCCACCCCGCACTTCGCGGGGCTGCTCCGCAGCGGGCTGGCCCTGCCCGAGTTCCTCTACACCCGTCTCCCCGGGGGGCGTTACGACGCCGTCGGCGGCATCCCCGCCCTGTCGCTGATGGTCCTGCCGCACCTCACCGACGACCCCGACGGCCTCCTCGACGCCCTCGCGGGCACCGTGTCCGCTTGGCCCGAACGCAGCCCGGCCGCGCACCACCGGGCCCTGTTCGACGACCTGTGCGGCCGGCTGGGGCGGACCCATGTGGTGGAGCGCTCCGGCTACTCCACCCCGTGGGCCGCCCTCCTGCGCCGCACCTTCCCCGAGGCCCGCTTCGTGCACCTGTTCCGCGACGGCCCCGACTGCGCCCTGTCGATGAGCCGGCACGTGGGCTACCGCACGATCATCCAGCTGCGGGAGATCGAGGACCGGTGCGGCGGCACCCCCGTCGCAGAGCTGACCGCCGAGCAGGTCCGCGGCCTGCCCCCGCACCTCGCGGCCCTCCTCGGCGAGACCTTCGACCCCGCGCTGGTCGACGACCGGCCCCTCCCGGCGGCCGCGTTCGGCGAACTGTGGTCCACCCTGGTCGCCGACGGCGTCGCCTTCATGGGCTCCCTGCCCGCGGAGCGCGGTGCCGACCTCGCCTACGAGGACCTCCTCGACGACCCGGCCGGGGAACTGACCCGGCTGGCCGAGTTCATCGGCGTCACCCCCGACTCGGCCTGGCTCCGGGACGCGACGGCCTCCCTCGACTCCGGCCGTCGGGGCGCGGCCCGCACGCTGCCCGCCGGCGAGCGCACCGCACTGGAGCGGGCCTGCGCCCCTGGCGCCCGCGCCCTGGCCACGGGACGGGGGGAGTTCAGGACCTAGCGCCGTGGTGCAACGGACGCGCTTCCGCCGGCCGGGGCCGCGCGCCGGGGCGGGGCCGTCGGCGGGGCGGGCGCTCTAGTCCGCCCCGGTCAGCGTCGCGTACACCACGGTGTTGGCCTGGTAGCCGGTGTCGCTCGACCAGGAGCCGCCGCAGGTGATCAGCCTCAGTTCGGGGCGGCGCGAGGCGCCGTAGACCTTGTCGTCGGGGAAGTGGTCCTTGGCGTGGAGTTCGACGGCCTCGACCGTGAAGCGGGCCGTGCGGCCGTCCTGGCGCTCCACGGCGATCTGGGCGCCCCGGGCCAGGGTGTCGAGGCGGTGGAAGACGGCCGGTCCGAACGGGGTGTCGACGTGTCCGGTGACGACTGCGGTGCCGGGGGCGCCGGGGGTGGTCCCGTCGGCGTACCAGCCGGCCAGGGTGGGGGCCGTCGCGGGCGGGGGCTGCAGCACCCCGGCCGCGTCGAGTTCCAGGCGCGTCAGGAGGGCGTCGACCCCGATGGCGGGGATCCGGATCCGTACCGGGGGCGATGCGGGCAGCGGCCGGACTCCCGCACCGGGCGCGCCCTGGGCCGTCGGCGGACGGGCGTCGGAGGCCGTCGACGCCGTGGCCGGCGGGGCGCCGGGGTCGTCGCGCAGCGCCTGGCTCAGCAGCAGGGTCCCGATGAGGGCGGTCCAGACGAGGGCCTTCGGGGAGGGCGCGCGCCGGGGCTGCGGGCCGGGCCCGGAGTCCGGCCCGGGGGTGCCGGCTCCGCGCCGGTCCGGGCCCGCCCCCGGCGTCCGGCCCCGCTGCGGGGCCGGACGCCGGGGCGGAAGGCCGCTGCCCGGGGGCGGTCGTATGGTCATGCCGAGGCGCCGGTGCGGGAGGCGCGCCGGCGGGCTCGGATCACCCCGCCCGCGACCGCGCCGCCCAGGAGCAGGCCGCCGAGGGCGAGCGAGGTGGCGCTGTCGTCGGCCTGGTCGGCTCCGGCGGCCCAGCCGAAGCCCGCCGCGACGGCGCCGTGCGGCCGGCCGGAGATCTGGTACGTGACGGTCTGCTTGATCCGCGGCGGGCACTTGAGGGTCACGGTGTCCGTGCCGGAGGCGGCGTCCTCGGGCACCCGGAACTCGCCGGTGAGGACGCCCGGCCGGTTGCCGGCGAACAGGTGGAACTGCCCGGCCACCTCCGACTCGCCCTTGCCGTAGGTCTCCTTGCCGCAGGCGGAGGTGCTGACGGTGACGGTGCTGCCGGGGTACGCCTTGCCGGGGTTGATGCGGACGGATCCCGTGGACTCGCCGGCGGCGGGCTCCCCCGCGACGGCCAGGGCGGCGGGTGCGGACAGGGCGAGGGCGCCGGCGACCAGGGCGATCTGGAGACCGTGACGTGCGAGACGCATGCTTTTCTCCTTGTGCGGAGCCTTCTCGGCTCTCCCTATGCGGAGCCTTCGGCCGGCGTGCCTGCGCGGCGTCTGTGCTGTGCTCCGTGCACGAGGGAATAACCGGCTCGTGATCTTCGCAACGCGAGCGGCCGGCGCAGGTGTCCCCCGGTCGGGCTGCCGCGGGCTCCGTACGCCGCCGTCTCCCCAGGTCAGTGTGGGTGTGCGGGGCAGGGAGAAATCGACGGTCCGTCAGTGGCGAACGGGCTAGGGGGCCTTCACCCCAATCCGTCGGACGGGTGCACGGGCGGGCGGACCGCCGGAACCCGGGGCGGTGCCCCGTACGGGATCGGGCGGGCGGGCCGCCGCAACCCGGGCGCTGCCCCGTACGGGAAGCATCCGGTGACCCGTACGGAAATCATCCGCTGCCCCGTCCGGGAATCATCCGGTGACCCGTCCGGCGGCGCATCCGGGGGACGGGGCGCCCGCCCGGGCGATCAGTGGTGGCGGGCCGGAACGGGCGCTCATAGCTTCGCCGTATGACGAAGCGACAGATCGCCCACCTGGCATGCACCGCGGCTGTCGTGGCCTCGGGGCTGGGTGCGGCCGCACCCCAGGACGACCGAGTCACGGTGCACCGGGTGAAGCCCGGCCAGTCCATCCAGCGGGCCGTGGACGCCGCACGGCCGGGGGACACCATCCTCCTCGCCCCCGGCACGTACCGCGAGAGCGTCCGCATCACCACCTCCGGCCTGACGCTGCGCGGCTACGGCGTCTCCCCCACCGTCCTCGTGCCGGCCGCGGCGCCGGCCGCCGACGACGCGTGCGCGAAGGCCGGCAACGGCCTCTGCGTGACCGGCACCCGGGACCGTCCCGTCGAGCGCGTCACGGTGCGCTCGCTGACCCTGAGGGGCTTCGCGAAGAACGGTCTGTGGGCCTCCTGGACCGACCGGCTGAAGGTCCAGCGGGTGACCGCCGAGCAGAACGGCACCTGGGGCATCGCTCAGGAGCGCTCCGAGCGCGGGGTGTTCACCCACAACACCGCCCGCGACAACGGCGACGCCGGGCTGTTCCTGGCGAACACCGTCGACGCGGAGCAGGGCGCCACCGACACCAAGGGCGCGCGGATCAGCCACAACCGGCTGTCCGGCAACCGGATCGGGGTGACCGTGCGGCGGCTGCGGAACCTGACCGTCGAGCACAACGACGCCACCGGCAACTGCGCCGCGGTGTTCGTGGTCGGCGACGAGTCCACCCCGCGCGCCGGGGCGATGACCCTGCGCCGCAACCACATCCACGCCAACAACAAGCTCTGCCCCAAGACGCCCCGGCTGCCCTTCCTGCAGGGCTCGGGGATCGTCCTGACCGGCACCGAGCAGACCCTGGTCGCGGAGAACCGGGTCGTGGACAACGTGGGCGCCTCCCCGCTCTCGGGCGGCATCGTGCTGTTCAAGAGCTTCGTGGGCGCCCACAACGAGCACAACGACATCCGCGACAACGTCGTGCTGCGCAACGGCACGGCGGACCTGGCCGACCGGGACACCGGCAAGGGCAACACCTTCCGCGGCAACACCTGCGGGGTCTCCGAGCCCGCGGGGATGTGCTGACCCGGATCTCCCCCGCTCCCCCACCCACGGCACGACAGCAAAGGCGAGGCATCCATGACGACTGTTGATCCGGCTCCGAGGCCCGTTGACCCGGCTCCGCCGGCCCCCATGCGGCTGCGGGAGCTCGTGTTCGGGGCGGCCTGCGCCGCCGCCGTCCGCGCGGCCGCCCGTCTGGGCGTGGCGGACGCCCTGGGCGAGGAGCCCATGACCGTCGAGGAGCTGGCGGTGGCGGTGGAGACCCGGCCGCAGACGCTCCGTCGGCTGCTGCGGGCCCTGTCCTGCCAGGGCGTCTTCACGGAGCTGCCGGACGGCTCCTTCGCGCACACCGAGATGTCCCGGCTGCTGCGGGAGGACGACCCGCACAGCCTGCGGTACATCGCGCTGTGGTGCACCGAGCCGTGGACCTGGGACGTCTGGCCGAAGCTCGACGAGGCGGTGCGCTCCGGGCGGAACGTCTTCGAGGACGTGTACGAGAAGGAGTTCTTCCCGTACCTCAACGAGGAGGCGCCGGAGTCGGCGCACGTGTTCAACCGGGCCATGACCACGTCGAGCCGGCAGTCCGCCCAGGACGTCGCCGAGCTGCTCGACCTGTCCGGGGCTTCCTCGGTCGCGGACATCGGGGGCGGTCAGGGGCACGTCCTGGCGAGCCTGCTGGAGCGGCACCCCGGGCTCGAGGGCACCCTGCTCGACCTGCCGGGCGTGGTGCGCAACGCGGATCCGCGGCTACGGGACGGCGGTGCGCTGGCCTCCCGGGTCCGGGTCGTGGCCGGTGACTGCCGCGAGGACATCCCGGTCCGCGCGGACGTGTACATCATCAAGAACATCCTGGAGTGGGACGACGACAGCACCCGCCGGGCGCTGGCCAACGTCCGGCGGGCGGCGCCGTCCGGCGCCCGGGTGGTCGTGATCGAGAACCTGGTGGACGACACCCCGTCGATGCGGTTCACGACGGCCATGGACCTGCTGCTGCTCCTCAACGTGGGCGGGGCGAAGCACACCCGGCAGAGCATGGTCGACCGGCTGACCGACGCGGGGCTCGTCATCGACGACATCCGTCCGGTCAACGCCTACCTGCACGCCTTCGAGTGCACGGTCCCGTCCTGACGTCCCCCTGACGTCCTCCCCGGCGTCCTGACGACCGACGTCCCCCCGACGTCCCTGGGCCGCCCGCTCCGCGTCTGTCGCGGAGGGGCGGCCCAGGGACGTTCGGCCGGTGGCCCGGTCAGGAGCCGGCGTCCCGATCCCACCGGTAGAAGCAGTGCGCCATGGCGTCCTTGGGGCTGCGCCAGGTCTCCGGGTCGTACGCGCTGACGTACGCCGCCAGCTTCTCGCTGGTGTCGCGGAACTCGGGGTGCCCGGTCAGCCGCGCGATGGCCGGCGACGGGTCCCGCTCCGACTCGATGAGGTGGAGGTAGACGTCACCGAACTGGAAGAGGCTCCGTCGGTGGACGCCGACCAGGTGCGGGAGTTCGCCCCGGTCGGAGGCGGCGAACACGTCGGCGATGGCCGGCGCCGAGCCGGGTGCCATGCGGGCGACGATCAGGGCGTGGTGCATCGAGTGTCCTTCCTGGTTCCTGGAGACGGTCAGCCGCGGACCGGCGCGTGCGGGCGCTCGCGGGCGACCTGCTCGATGCGGTCCCGGATGAGGGCCATCTGGGTGCGGGAGTTGCGGTTGATGTTGTCGGTCATCCACGCGTCGTCGACCGGGGCGTCGGGCTTCATCGCGAAGTCCTGCACCCAGCGCATGCGGACGCCGTCCGGCAGTTCCGCGTACTCCCACCGGATGTTCATGTGGGCGAAGGGCCCGGTCTCGACCCGGTGGGCGCGGACGGAGCGGGCCTCGCGGTCCACCGTGCGCTCCGACACCCAGCTCCAGACCTTGCCGTTGTCGTCCGGGTGCATGGTCAGGCGGAAGGTGGTGGTGTCGCCCTCGCGGGAGAGCACGTCCACGGAGGCGTACTCGCTGAAGAGGCGGGGCCAGTTCTCGATGTCGTTGGTGATGTCCCAGACGAGGTCGAGGGGGGCTTCGATGGTGATGCTGTTGTCGGTGTGTCCAGACACGTCAGACTCCGGTCTTGATGGTGCTGTTGACGAGGCCGACGAACTCGGCGGGCGTCTTGCTGCGTTCCGCGTCGGTGGGGAGGGCCAGGCCGTAGCGGTTCTCCAGCTCGCCGACGATGCCCAGCAGGCCGAGCGAGTCGACGCCGAGGGTGCCGAACGGCGAGCCGGAGGACTGCTCCAGCTCCCGAGGGTCGACGGTGACCCCGGCCGACTGCTTCATCAGCGTGGCCAGTTCGTCGTAGGACAGTTCGGTGATGCTCATGTGCGTTCTCTCCTTTTCCGCCCGGTCCTACCGGGCGGAGTCGCCACCGCGGCGCACTACCAGCGCCGCGTTGGATCCCATGAGTCCCCTGCTGAGGACGAGGGCCGTGCGCAGCTCGGCGGGGCGAGCCTGGGACACCACCAGATCGAGGTCGTGGCAGATGTCGAACACGTGGGGGGTGGGGGGCACCTGGCCGTGTTCCATGGCGAGGACCGCGGCCGCGGTGTCCAGGACGGGTGCCGCGCAGTAGGCGCGTCCGATGCCGGTCTTCGGCGCCGTGACGGGCACCCGGGCGGCGTGGGCGCCGAGGGCGTCGGCGATCGCCAGCGCCTCGGCGCGGTCCGCCGCCGGTACGCCGAGGGCGTCGGCGAAGACGACGTCGATCTCCTCCGGGGCGCAGCCGGCCTCCTCCAGGGCGACCTGGATCGCGCGGGCGAGGCCCTCCCGGGACTCGGCCCAGCGCGAGGCGCCGGTGAAGGTGGCGCCGTGGCCGGCCACGATCGCCCGGACGGGCGCTCCCCGGTCGAGGGCGCGATGCTCGTCCTCCACGACGAGCATCGCGCCGCCCTCCGCGGGGGCGAAGCCGCAGGCCGCCGCCGTGAAGGGGCGGTAGGCGCGGTCCGCCTCCTCGGCGGTGCTGAGCTCGGCGTAGCCGAGCTGGCAGGCCATCGAGTACGGGGCGAGGGGGGCCTCGGCGGAGCCGACCACGACCGCGTCGGTCCCGCGCCGTACGGCCCGGGCGGCGTGGGCGAGGGAGTCCAGGCCGCCCGCCTCGTCGCTGGCGACGACGCCGCAGGGTCCCTTGAAGCCGCCCCGGATGGAGATCTGGCCGGTGCTGGCGGCGTAGAACCAGGCGATGGACTGGTACGGGCCGACGAACTTGGAGCCCTGTCCCCACAGCTTCTGCAGCTCGCGCTGGCCGAACTCACCGCCGCCGGAGCCGGCGGCGGTGACGACGCCGATGGAGAAGGGCTCCTCGGGGTCGTCGCGGCCGAGGCCGGCGTCGTCGAGGGCGAGCGAGGCCGCCGCCATGGCGAAGTGGGTGAACCGGTCGGTCTGGACGAGGAAGCGTTCCTCGATGAGGGTCGAGGCGTCGAAGGACCGGACCTCGCCCGCGATCTTGAGCGGCAGGTCCTCGCAGCCCTCGCGGGTGATCCGGTCCAGGACGCTCAGTCCTTCGCGGACGGACTTCCAGTAGGCGTCGGCGCTCAGTCCGTTGGGAGCGGTCACGCCGATCCCGGTGACGGCCGCGCGCCTCGGGTGCTCCGTGCTCATCGTGTCCTCCCGCGCGTCCCGGTCAGGAGCACGGCCGACTGGAAGCCACCGAATCCGCTGCCGACGGAGAGCACGTTCCTCAGCTTCCGGGGGCGGGCGGTGCGCGGTACGTAGTCCAGGTCGCACTCGGGGTCGGGGGTCTCGTAGTTGGCGGTCGGCGGGACCACCTGGTGCTTCAGGGCGAGGACGCAGGCGGCGACCTCGATCGCGCCGATCGCGCCGAGCGAGTGGCCCACCATGGACTTGATGGAGCTCATGGGGGTGTCGTAGGCGTGCGCGCCCAGGGACCGCTTGACCGCGGCGGTCTCGTGCCGGTCGTTCTGCCGGGTGCCCGAGCCGTGCGCGTTGACGTAGTCGACGCCGGTGGGGTCGAGCCGGGCCTGGTCGAGGGTGCTGTCGATGGCGCGGGCCATCTCCAGGCCCTCGCCGGTCAGCCCGGTCATGTGGTACGCGTTGCCGAAGGTGGCGTAGCCGCCGATCTCGCAGTAGATGTGCGCACCGCGGGCCCTGGCGTGCTCGTACTCCTCCAGGACGAGGACCGCCGCGCCCTCGCCCATCACGAAACCGTTCCGGTTGTCGTCGAAGGGCCGGGAGGCGTGCTCGGGGTCGTCGTTGTCCGGCGACGTCGCCTTGATGGCGTCGAAGCAGGCCATGGTGATCGGGGATATCGGGGAGTCGGACGCTCCGGCGATGCAGACGTCCGCCCGGCCCTCCTCGATGGTGTGGAAGGCGTAGCCGACGGCGTCGAGGCCGGAGGTGCAGCCGGTGGAGACGGTCTGGACGGGGCCGCGGGCGCCGAACTGTTCGGCCACGATCGAGGCGAGCGTGCTGGGCGAGAACGCCAGGTGGAGTCCGGGGCCGGCCGCGCGGTGGTCCACGTCCCACCGTCGGCCGCCCTCGCTGACCAGGACGTAGTCGCGTTCGAGTCGGGTGGTGCCGCCGACCGCGCTGCCCAGGGAGACGCCGATGCGCCAGGGGTCCTCGGCGGCGGTGTCGAGCCCGGAGTCCTGGACGGCCTCCCCCGCGGCGACCATGGCGAACTGGATGTACCGGTCGGCGTGTTCGCTCAGTTCCGGGTCCAGGTCGTGCGCGCGGGGGTCGAAGTCGCATTCCGCGGCTATCCGGGAGCGCAGTCCGGCCGGGTCGAACAGGGTGATGCCGCGGGTCGCGGTGCGACCGCTGGAGAGGAGGTCCCAGAAGGCCGTCGCCCCGGTGCCGCCCGGAGCGACCACCCCTATGCCGGTGACCGCCACGCGCCGGTTCACTCGACGGCCCCGCTCCGCTCGGGCACCGGGGGATCGCCCACCACCAGGTGGGGTCCCGCGGCGGCGAGCGCGGTGTCGGAGTCGGACTCCTCCGTGTCGACGTGGCCGAGGCTCGGGTGCGGCGCGAGCGGGCCCAGGTGGAAGACCATCCGGGCCTCCACGTCGCCGACGTTGCGGAAGCGGTGCCGTACGTCGATGGGGATCAGGAGCCCCTGGTCGGGCCGGAGCGGGTGCGCCTCCCCGTCCAGGTCCACTTCCAGGCTGCCGGAGACGACGTACACGAACTCCTCGGAGTACGGGTGGTAGTGCTCGCCGATGCGCTCGCCGGGCTGGATGATCGCCAGGCCCATGAAGCCGCTGGTGGAGCCGACCGTGGCCGGCGTGAGCATGGCCCGAAGGTCGCCTCCGCGCCTGCGGTTGGGCTCCGTCTCGCTCAGGTCCACGATGCGGTGATGCCTCTTGAGCATGGTTGATACCTCCGAGTGTTGCGGTGACGTGCGGGGGACGGCGGCCGTGAGCCGGGCCGCCGCCTCCGTTCAGGAGTCCGTCGAGCTGCGGTCCGTGACGGGGAGCATGTCGGCGTGGGAGAGGAGCCGGTTGAGGTTGCGCTCCGTCTCCAGGGAGCCCTCGACGCCGATCGCGGCGCCGTCGAGGAGGCGTTCCAGCTCGGCGGCCTTGCCGGGCCCGGTGAGGCCGAGCGCGGCGACGGGGTCGCGGTCGAGGTCGCCCGCGCTGTCGACGAGGCGGACCACGATGTCGTCGCGCTGGAAGACGGTGCTGCTGTAGACGGGGCTGTCCGGGTCGGCCGCCGCGGCCTGGTCCTGGTGGGCGAGCAGCCGGGCGAGCTCCATCCCGCGGCCCTCCTTGGCCGGGTAGTACAGCGCGTGCCGCCGCAGGTCGGCGGGGGCCGGCCGGGACGCCACCACGTGCTGGACGGCGGGGAGCGCCGCGCGGGTGAAGAAGACCCGTGCCGACTCGGGGTCGGTCAGGTCGCGGTCCTGCTCCAGGTACGGGTTGATGGCCTCCTCGACCGCCCGGACCTCGGGCTGGCGGGCGACGTGGCGCAGGGCGGCGAGGAGGTCGCCCTCGACCTCGACGGCGCGCACGACGCGGTTGCCGTGCATGAAGAGCGAGGTGCGGCGCAGCCGGGTGGTCTCGTCGACCTGGGCCTTGGGCGACTGGTACCCGGCCAGCAGCTCCGCGACCTTGGACTCGGAGCCGGGCTTGACGGTGAAGGTGAGGGCGTGGCGGGCCACCCCGTCGCCGACCCGGGCGGCCACCTCGGTGTCCGCGGGCGCGGACTCGGGGACGGCCTGCTGCCGGGGCCCGGTCTCGCGGAGGATGCTGTAGCGCATCGACCGGGTGTCCCGGACGCAGCTGTGCATCGGCTTGACGGTCTCGACGTGCTCCTCGCTGTTCACCCAGGCGAGGAAGGGCGGGGCGCTCTCCCACTCGCTGGTGATGAGCCACTGCGAGGGGTTCTCGATGGACTGGCAGAGCTGGTCGCTGATGTGACCGGGGACGGAGGCGACCTGGCGGCGCATGAGCTCGTACGCCTCCAGGAACTGCTGCTGGGCGCCTTCGTACAGGTCGAGCAGGAGGATCACCCGCAGTCTCGAACCGTCGAAGGCCGACTGCGACACGCGTCCTGGAAGGGTCATGGTCATCCGGCGTTCCTCTTCTCGCTGGGCCGGGGTCGTCATGTGCCGATCCTTGGCAGGTGAACCGGTCCACGCGAGTCCCACGGGGCGGATGAGTGAACGGCGCGTCATTCGGGTGCCCCGAACGCGGGAACCGGCGCCCCGGAGGGCATGCATGTGCATCCCATCCCCTGACTCGCGTCGCAGGTGACGCTGGAGGCGATCGATGAACCGATTCGAAGCGGACGGCGAGGCCGGTGAGCGCACGCCCGTCCTCATCGTCGGCGGCTCGCTGGTGGGCCTGTCCACCTCGCTGTTCCTGGGGCGCCTCGGCGTGCCGCACGTGCTCGTGGAGCGCCACTCGGGCACCTCGATCCACCCCCGGGGGCGCGGCAACAACGTGCGCACCATGGAGGTGTTCCGGACGGCCGGGGTCGAGCGGCGCATCGAGGAGGCCGCGTCGGTCCTGTCGGGCAACAACGGCATCCTGCAGACCCCGAGCCTGGTGGGTGACGTCGGCGAGTGGCTGTTCAAGGAGATCGACCCGGGTGGCGGGGTGGCCCGGTTCAGCCCGGCCGGCTGGTGCCTGTGCAGCCAGAACGACCTGGAGCCGGTGCTGCTGGAGCGGGCCCGTGAGCTGGGCGGGGACCTGCGGTTCTCGACCGAGCTGATGTCCTTCGAGCAGGACGCCGAAGGGGTGACCGCGCAGGTCAAGAGCCGGGAGACGGGCGAGCACACGACCATCCGGGCGGACTATCTCGTCGCGGCGGACGGCCCGCGCAGCCCGATCCGCGAGCGCCTCGGCATCGGGCAGACGGGTCCGGGCGACCTGTTCCACAACGTGAGCGTCACGTTCCTGTCCCGCGATCTCGCGGCCGTCGTCGGCGACCGGCGCTTCATCGTCTGCTACCTGACGAACCCGGACGCCGACGGGGCGCTGCTTCCGGTGGACAACGAGGAGCGCTGGGTGTTCCACGCGCCCTGGCATCCCGAACACGGGGAAACCCTGGAGGAGTTCACCGACGAGCGGTGCCGGGAGCACATCCGGCGGGCCGTGGGCGTGCCGGACCTCCATGTGGAGATCACCGGCCGGGCGCCGTGGCACGCGGCCGAGCGGATCGCCGAACGGTACGCGGACGGGCGGGTGTTCCTCGTCGGCGACTCGGCGCACGAGATGCCGCCCACGGGGGCGTTCGGCTCCAACACCGGCATCCAGGACGCCCACAACCTGGCCTGGAAGCTGTCCGCGGTGCTGGGCGGCTGGGCCGGGCCGGGCCTGCTGGCGTCGTACGACGCGGAGCGGCGGCCGGTCGCGGAGGCGACGAGCGCCCGCGCCTCGTCGCGTTCGGTCGAGCACAGCCACCCCGGGTACACGCCGGGCCCGGAGGCGGGCGCCGGGGGGCCTGGAGGCGCTGGAGGCCCCGGGGGCCCTGGCGGTCCCGGGGGTCCCGGTGCCGGCGGCGGTCCCGGCGGGCGGCGGGGCGGCGTCCTCAACGTGGCCCTGGGGTACCGCTATCCGCAGGGCGCGGTCCACGGCGCGGACCCGACGCTCCCGGTCGTGCCCGACGGGCTGCGGCTGACCGGCGAGCCCGGGAGCCGCGCTCCCCACCTGTGGCTGAACCGGGCCGGCACCCGGCTCTCCACCCTGGACCTGTACGAGCGGACGCCGGTGCTCCTGAGCGGGGCGGCCGGCACCGGCGGCTGGCACCGCGCGGCGACGGAGCTCGCCGAGGAGCTGGCCGTGCCGGTGGCCTCGTACCGGATCGGCGGCGGGGCCGACGCGGAGCTGTCCCCCGTGGCCAGCGACATCGACTGGGCGGAGGTCCACGGCGTCGGCCCGGACGGCGCGGTGCTCGTGCGCCCCGACGGGTTCGTCGCCTGGCGCTCCGAGGGGCCGTCGGAGGATCCCGCGGCGGAACTGCGCCGGGTCCTGAAGGCGGTCCTGGACCGCTAGCGGCCACCTGCCCGACGAGATCGGGCGGGCCGGGGCGCGCCGCACCACCGGGTTCGAGGACACTGGTCCGATGGATGGATTCCGCCTGGTACAGCGCGCCCCCGGCCCCGAGCTGTACGGCCGGCTGCGGGTGCAGCGCGCCGATCTCGGTCCCGCCGACTGGCTGACCGGACGCTTCCCCGGGCACGGCGACTTCGGCACGGTGGCGGGAGTCGCCGCGCCGGGGTTCGCCGCGTACGCGCGGGTGCTGCATCCGGCGTCCCTGGGCGAGCGCCCGGTGGAGTGGTCGGCGGTGGGGGCCGCCCACGGGCGCGCGGTGGGGCCCGGCACCCGGTGGTACGAGCTGATCGGGGCGGACGTCGACTACCAGAACGCCGCCGAGTACGGGCTGCCCGGCGTGTGGGACGAGCATCCGGCGGAGGGACCGACCCCGCCGGAGGTCGCCGACGCCCTGATCCCCGTCCTGGCCCGGCACACCCGCACCTCCGAGCGCTGCTGGTTCGGGCTCTGGGAGGGCTACGGCCGCTGGGACTTCACCGGGGTGCCCACCTTCGAGACGCCGGGCCGGGACGAGCTGCTGCTCGCCGGCCCGCTCGCCGACGCGGTGTCCCCGCTGCTCCTGGACGAGTTCGCGGAGCTGCCCGACCTGTGGTGGCCCGCGGACCGGGCCTGGTGCCTGGGCGGGGACGTCGACCTGGTCAGCACCTATGTCGGCGGCTCCGAGGCGCTGGTGGCCCAGATCCTGACCACCCCGGGCCTGGAGGCCCACCGGGTGCGGCCGGGGGACCCGGTGGGCTGAGCCGCGACGGACCCGGCCACGGCCCTCGGCCGGGTCGCGGCCGCCCCGGATCAGCCCCGGTCCGCCGCCCGCTCAGCCCCGGGCGGCGGACCGGGCGAAGGCCCGGGCCCCGGCCCGGCGCTCCGGGTCGAAGGCGTCCGTGGCCCCGGCCCCCTTGCCGCCGGGGCCGCCGTCCCACTCCCGGATCCTCGCCGCGACGGCCGCCGCCTTCCGGTGCCCGGGCCCGTACGCGAGGGCGAAGTGCGACTCCTTCGGGACGCTGAAGTCGCCGCCCCACACCACCGCGCCCTCCAGCTCCGCCAGGATGTCGCGGACGACGATCAGCTCCCGCGGATAGAGGCCGCCCCGCACGCCCACCGGATAGGCCCGGGGCCGGATCGCGAGGGCGGTGCCGGACAGGTGGTCCGACTCGTACCGATGCAGGACGCTCCGGGAGCGGGTGTGCCCGCGCAGGTCGTCCTCGCGGAGCCGGTCTATCTCGTAGTGGAAGCGGCGGGCCACGTGGAGCAGGAGCACCGCCGGCGGCCCCGCGGCCAGCCGGACCGTGCGGCCGGAGCCCTCGACGGCGAAGTCCTCGGCCCGCTCCAGGACCGGCCATCCGTTCGCCGACCGCGTCCCGTGCCAGGCCGTGTCCCGGCGCCCGTCCGCGGCCCGCGCCGGCCCGGGGAGCACCGGGGCGAGGGCCGTGGCGGCGCCCAGGGCGGCGCCGGCGGCCAGGACGCGACGACGGTCAACGCGTTCCGTCATGTCTCTTCCTCCGAACGGTCAGCGACCACACCGTGCCGCAGAGCGCGGCGAGGGTGCAGACGGCGAGGATGCCCACGGTGGGATTCACCCAGGCGGGTACGAGGTCGTGGCTCGCGTTGCATCGGTTGTGCAGCGGGAACAGCCGCCACGGTTCCTGCGGGTGCCGCTCCCGGTAGGCGGGGTCGTACACGGTGTGGTGGGAGAACCGGCACAGCTTCTCCGTGTCCAGTCCTCCGGCGAGCGCGCCCCTCAGCCAGGCCAGGGCGGCGAGGAAGAGCAGCGCCGACGTCATGTGCACCCACCACCGCGGGCGCCGCCACGCGCCGGTGGCCAGTCCCTTGAGCGCGACGACGGCGCTCAGGACGCTCCACGCGCACCAGGCGGCGAGCAGCACCGCCACGGTCGGTACCAGGAGTTCCCTCACCTCGCGCGCTCCCGCCCGTCAGTTCTCCGGACGCCCTGTCGTGCGGGCGGCCCTCCGGGTCCGGGCGGCGCGCAGGTACCTCGCGTGGTTCGCCCGGTACGCGGTCAGGGACCGGCTCTCCATCCCGGTCCGCGCCAGGATCGCGTCCACGAAGCCCAGTTCGAACGAGTCCAGCTTGTCGGAACCGCCCGGCAGGTTCTGCAGGACCGACGGCAGCATCGCGCCGGCCATCATGATGAGCTGCTTCCGTGCGAGGCCGAGGGTGAGGTCGGCCGCGGTCAGCACGTTGTGGGCGGCGGCCTTGCAGTCCTCCGAGGTCCCCCAGCGGCCCGCGAAGAAGTCGTTGAACCGGCGCAGGCCGCCGCCCCCGTCGTAGTGGTCCCGCACGGCCTGGACGATGGTCTTCCCGCCGCGCACCGCGCGCGCCAGCAGATAGCCGTCGGCGTCCTCGATCATGTCGCTGAACCCGAAGGACGACGCCACGTTCGGCACGGCCAGCTTCGCCGCGCAGAAGGCCCTTCCGGACGCGTACTGCTCCTCCGAGTTGCGCCAGTCCGCGAAGAAGGTCATCAGGTCGCCGCCCCAGCCGGCGACGTCCCCGCCGTTGGCGGTCTTCCGGTTGGCGTCCTGGGGGGTGAGGAAGTGGCCGTTGGCGGTGGCCATCAGGTGTTCGGCGCCCAGGTCGTAGCCGGTGAAGGGGTCCTTGAACTCCTTCATGACCGACATGCCCCGGGCGTCGGCGTAGGAGACGAAGCCCTCGTCGTAGCCGCCGATCAGGAACCACCAGCCGAGCTCGTTCAGCGGGTCCTTGTTGCCGTACTCGGAGTGCCGGACGTACTCCATCACGAGCTGAGAGGGGCTGCGGTCCTGGGAGCCGTAGGCGACGGCCAGGTCGTACAGCCGCTCGATGTAGGCGATGAAGGCGTCGGCGGGCCCGGAGGGGTCGTTGACGGAGCCGGTGCCGGGGTCGCTTCCGGCGCGCCACACGTCGCGGTCGAGGTCGAAGGTGTCCGTCCCGTTGACGACCTGGAACTCCTTGATCTGGTTGAACGACCAGTTCGCCGGCAGGGTGAAGCCGAGGTTTCCGGAGAAGCCCCAGGACATGCCGGACACGAACGAGTGCCGTGCGAAGGTCTTGTCGGTGACGTTGATGCACACGTTGCGCGAGCCGTACACGCCGTGGACGTACTTCTTGCCCTGGCCGGCGAGTCCGGCGGAGACGCCCTGGAAGTACGGCACGACGGCCGAGTCGATCTCGTCCTGGGTGGCGTCGTAGTCGACCGCGAAGTAGAGGACGGTGCCCCGGTTGAAGCCGTATCCAGAGGCGAGCCGGTGGGCGTTCAGGGCGTGCTGGTAGCCCTGGGTGTAGGTGAAGTCGGAGAGCTGGCGGGCGTTGTCCTGGTAGATCGGGAAGACCCGCAGCCCGTTGTCGAAGAGCGTGCGGAGCTCGCCCGGTTTGATCTCCTTGTCCAGGGTGGAGCCCGGCGGGTCGTAGAGGTAGCGGCCCACCACGCGGTATCCGTTGTCGAACAGCCACCGGGCCCGTGCGGCGGTGATCTCGAACCGGGTGTCCGAGCCGCCGGCCGGGCGGTCCGGGTCGCCCATGGAGACCAGGAGCTGGGCCCAGGTCGGGTAGTCGGCGCGGCCGTTGGCGTCGAGCTGCGAGAAGCGCTGGAAGGCCTTCACGTAGTCCGAGAGCGCGCTGTCGTAGCTGCTGCGCTGGTTGGTGCGGTAGTCGCCGATCGGCTCGTTGAACACGCAGGCCGCGGAGAACAGTTCGACGAAGACGCCGGAGTCGCCGGGGCCGAGGTTCCTGCCGCGCAGTCCGGACTGGGTGGCGGGGCCGAAGTTGCCGTTCGGGGAGGCGATGCCCAGTTCGTACTGGACGGCGATCATCAGCGCCTTCTGCACGTCCCGGGAGTAGATGCCGTCGGCGGGGCCGATGCTGTAGGCGTCGCGCTGCCAGTAGCGGCCGTTGAGCCAGCGCTGGATGCCGCGGATCTTGTCGGTGCCGCCGGCGACGACGACGTAGGCGTCCATGTTGAGGATGCACTTGAAGAGCTTGGCGTCGACCGTCCCGTCGCCTTCGGGGACGCCCATGTTGGCGCGGAGGTCCTTGACGGCCTGGCGCGTGACGCCGGTGTACCAGCCGTAGCTGTCGGGTTCGACGGCCCAGTAGCCCTTGCAGAACAGGCCGTGTTCGAGGATCGCGACGATGTTGCGGTTGCGGTCCCAGCCGAAGCCGATCTCGCCGAGGGCCGCCACCTTGCCGAGGGTGGTGGGGCCGAAGCTGGCGACCACCGGGCTGATGCCCAGCTCGTGCTGGAGGCCCATGATCAGGGAGTTCATGGTGGACCAGCCGGTGCGGCCGTCCTCGGGGCAGCGTGCGTAGCCCGCCACGCTCCCGTAGGTGGCGTTCACCCACTGCTGCGCTTCGAGAACCTTCTGGTCCGCCACGGCTGATCCCCGCCTCTCGCTCCGCGCGTTCGCCCCCGCTCGCGGGCCGTGCCGAAGGTAGCCGCCGCGCGTCGGGCGCCGACTGGTTCCGGCGGCGCTCCGGGGCGGTGGCGCGGCGGCGCTCCCGGCGTCGGCGCACGTCAGCGTGGTGGAGGGCGTGAGGAGCGGACTCCGCTCAGGGGCGGGGAGGGAGAGCAAGCGGAGAGAACGGCGAGAGCGGCCCGCCGGAGGCGGTACGCGGGCCGCAGACGGACGCGGCCCGGACCGTCAGCGCCCCGCGGGCGCGGTCAGGCCGAAGGGCCGCAGGGGTACGGGGTCGAGGACCCGTGTTCCGCCCGCGCCGCGGGCCGCGGCGGCCTCTTCCAGGGCGGTCGCGGCGGCCGAGCGTCCGGTGGGCGCGGCGGTGGGGAGCAGGGGGGAGAGCATGTCGTCGTGGTGGCTCGGCAGCAGCAGCGGCGGGTCGCCGAGCACGCCGAGCAGCCGCTGCGGGTAGCGGTGGACGGCGCTGTGCGAGGTCATGCCGACGACGGCGATGTCCGGCCGCAGTCCGGTGAGTTCGCGTTCGGCGAGGTTGCTCGTCCCGGAGAGGTAGACGGACGGGCCGTCGTCGAAGGACACCTGGTAGGCGAGGGTGGCCCCTTCGACCAGGTCGCCGAGGGTCCGGGGGGTGCGCGGCCGGCCGACGTGCGTGCCGGGGGCGAAGTAGCCGTGGTCGCTGAACTGGCTGTGCAGGCTGCGCAGCACCTCGACCGTGAAGCCGGGGAACCGCAGGTGTTCGCCGCCGCGGACCCGGATCACGTCGGCCAGCCGGCGGTCCGGGGCGCCCATGGCGGCGAGCAGGTGGTCGGCGGTCTCGTCGCAGAGGGTGCGGATCCGGTGCCCGGCCCAGTCGGGGTGGCCCAGCAGCTGTGGCACGTCCGCGAGGTGGTCGAAGTGGCCGTGGCTGACCAGGATCAGGTCGGGGGGTCCCGCGAGGTTCCGCTCGGCGACGGCCGTGACGGCCTTCGGGTCGAGCCGCAGGGGGAGCGAGGGGTCGACCGATCCGTCGGGCGACTGGAAGGGCATGCGGCTCAGGTACGGGTCGAAGAGCAGCCGGGCGTCCCCGAAGCGGAGTTCCCATCCCGCGACCCCCAGCCACTGGAGGGTCAGCCCCTCGGGCGGCGTGCGCCGGCTGCCGGAGCCGGTCCGGTGCGGCTGTGCCCGGCCCATCAGTGCAGTTGAGCCGAGCGCCACGGTTCCCTTGAGGACCGTCCGCCGTCGCTGTCGCATGCGCCCCTCCTCCGTCCGCTTCCTGCGGTGGAAGCTACACAGGGCGGAAACGGATACGCATTCTTTCGGTCATTTCGGATCTCCGGTCCGGCGCACGCGGTCCCCGGGCACCCGAACGCGAGTTCGCGCCAGAGTGTCGATCCATCGAACGGCACGCATAGGCACTCGGAACCACCCTGGTCCACCCTTCACAACTCGAACACCGGGGCGGGATTGCGATTGTCCGAGAACGCACTGGCATCCCCGCCATTTCGACCACGCGGACGGACCCGCCGGCCCCGCCTCGACCCGCGGCGCACCCTCCCCCGCGCCGCGGACACGCCTGATCCAGAGGTGCGCGCCCGCGCACGGCGCGCACCCCGGCGCACCCGGGCGGTCGGCGTACCACCCCCGATCAATCCAGCCAATACTTCGACGCCGACCGGGGTCCATTGACATGACCCTTACACACTCCGTCTACTTCTCACGCACCACTCATTCCCAGTCGACGCGCGCAACCTCGGGGGAGGATCGGAATGAACGCTGTTGACGGTGAGAGCGGTTCCCCGTTAGTCCGCATCGCAGTGCTGGGCCCGCTGGAAGTGCGCGTCGGCGAGTCGCCCGTGCCCGTCCCTGGCCGCCGTCAGCGCGGGATCCTGGCCGCGCTGGCGCTCCAGCCGGGACGCGTCGTGCCCACCGATCACCTGATCAGGGCCATCTGGTACGACATGCCGCCCCGTACGGCGATGGGACAGGTGCAGACGAGCATCTGGATGCTCCGCACCGCCCTCGTCAACGCCGGCGGGCCCGCCGAGGCGGTGCAGTCCTGCGCCACCGGCTACCGCCTGAACGGCGACTTCTGCTCGGTCGACGTGGCGCACCACCGCGCCAAGATCGCCGCGGCCCGCGACACGCAGCGCCGGGGCCGGATCGACGAGGCGGCCCGGCTGGTGCGCTCGGCCCACGAGCTCTGGCGCGGCCCGGCCCTCGCGGACATCACGTACCAGGGGCTGCGCGGCTGCGCCACCCGGCTGGAGGAGGAGCACACCGCGGCGGTGCACTACCGGGCCTCCCTCGAACTCCAGCTCGGGCGCCACGAGGAGGTCATCTCGGAGCTCTTCGAGCTGGTCGACCGCTACCCGCTCCGGGAGAGCCTGCACGCCGACCTCATGCTCGCGCTCTACCGCTCGGGCCGCCAGGCCGACGCCCTGGAGGTCTTCCACGGGGTGCGGCGGACGCTCGCCGAGGAGCTCGGCATCGACCCGGGCCCCACCCTGCGCACCCTGGCCCAGGCGATCCTGCGGCAGGACAGCGCCCTCATCCACGCCTGAGTCCGGACGACCGGACCGGACGGCCACTCCGCACGACCGGACCGGACGACCAGAGGGGACCGCACGTGAGCAACGACCGCACGGGGAGCCGGGGACCGACGCTCCCCCGGGGCGAAGGCGTCGGCTGGTTCGGCACGGCCGCCCTGGTCAACGCCGTCGGCACGGGGTTCTTCTACCCGTACCAGCTGCTCTTCTTCGTGGCCGTCACCGACCTCTCCCTCACCACCGTGGGCGCCGGCCTCACGGTGGCCACGCTGATCGCCCTGCCCGCCGTCCTGCTGGTCGGCCGCTGGGTGGACACCTGGGGCACCAAGGCGGTGCTGATCAGCGCGGCGCTGCTGCGGGCTGCGGTGTTCGTCGGCTACCTGTTCATCCACCACGTCGCCGCCTTCGTCGCCCTCGCCGTCGTCGCGGCAGTGGCCCAGCGCGCGGAGCAGGTCTCCGTTCCGGTGCTCGCCTCCGGGATCGCCCCCGAGGGCGAGGTGGGCCGCTGGCTCGCGCTCACCCGGGTGACCCTCAACGCGGGCATGGGCTTCGGCGGACTGCTGGCGGGGC
Source organism: Streptomyces showdoensis (assembly GCF_039535475.1). Classification (NCBI taxonomy): domain Bacteria; kingdom Bacillati; phylum Actinomycetota; class Actinomycetes; order Kitasatosporales; family Streptomycetaceae; genus Streptomyces; species Streptomyces showdoensis. The sequence continues at coordinate 155,006 of NZ_BAAAXG010000013.1, forward strand.
TCGTGTTCGTGGCGGCCGACGGGCGCTCGGGCTTCGTGGCGATGGGCCTGCTGAACGCCCTCAGCTTCGCGCTGACGGCCCTGCTGTACCTCCCGCTGCCGTCCGTCCGCCCCTCCCGCGCCACGGCACCGGTCACGGCCGGCCGGCCGTGGCGGCGGGGCATGTTCCGGTGGATCGCGCTGACGAACTTCCTGCTGATCACCGTCATCGTCGCCACCGAGGCGGGACTCCCGGTCTATCTGATCGAGGAGCTGCACACCCCCACCTGGACGGTCGGACTCCTCTTCGCCGTGAACACCGTGCTGATGGTGTTCCTCCAACTGCCGGTCACCGGGCGGGTCGAGGGCCGGTCGCCGCTGCGGGTCGTGGCCGTCGGGAGCCTGCTGCACGCCGGCCTGCTGGCGGTGCTGGGCCTCGCCGGGACGTTCCCCTTCGCGGCGCTGCTCCCGCTGCTGATCCTGGGGATGGCGATCTACACGCTGGGCGAGATCCTGGCCACCCAGACGCTGTCGGTGCTCCTCGTGAGGCTCGCTCCCGAGCGGGAACTCGGCTTCTACCAGGCCTTCAACCAGGTGCTCGTCGGCCTCTCGCTGGCCGTCGTGCCGCTGCTGGTGGCCTTCTTCCTCACCCACGCGCCGGCCGGGCTGTGGTGGTTGCTCACCGTCGCGACCCTCGCGCTCTCCCTCGGGATGCTGGGGCTGCACCGGAGTCCGGCGGCCGGCGCGGTGCCGGTGCCGGTCCCCGGGACCGCGAGCGGTCCCGGGGACCGGCACCCCCGGAAGGGGACTACCGGCGCGGCGTGAAGGTGATCACGTCACCCGCGCGCTCCCCACCGGTCGGCAGCTGACCGTGCGAGTTGGTACGGATGTAGACCCGGTGCAGCCATCGGTCCTTCCCGTCCCAGCGCGGCGTGAACGGCGTCCGCGCGTGCGTGGTGCGGAAGTTGTCGATGATCAGCACGTCGCCGGGGGTGAGGAAGACTCCCTCGGTGACGTCGTCGAGCGCCTGCGACAGCTTCGCCACGGCCTCGGCGTCCGGGCCCTCGTGGGGCTTGAGCAGCTCGCGGTCGTAGCCGAGGAGCGGGTCGTCCTCGGACCCGTACAACGGCTTGACCCGCGCAATCGCACCGGGGTCCTCGATCCCGCCGCGGAACGCCACGTCGACCTCGCAGGGCTGCTTCCGGTCGTAGAGGCGGTCGACCGTCCCGGGGTCCAGGAGCCCGAACGCCTTGCGTATCGAACCCACCAGGGTCTCCGCCGTGCGCTCGTGGTCCGCCCGGGAGCAGGCCAGCATCACGTAGTTGGGCTGGAGGGTGTGGTACGCCATCTCGGTGTGGAACTCCAGCAGCGTCTCGCTGGTCTCCGACGACAGGTGGTGCGCCCCCGGCGACGGGTACACGTCGTGGTAGACCGTGCCCGCGCGCAGTTCGGCGTAGCCCGTGTGCAGGCCGAGCCGGCGTCCGAGGATCGCCAGGTAGGCCTCCATGTTCAGCCGGCGGCGCTCGACCGGGGCCGGCGTGCTCGTCGGCGTGGGCGGCAGCTCGTGGTCCTCCTCGACGGCGAGCCCCCGCAGCAGCAGGTAGCCGTCCCCGTTGCCGACCTGGTTGAAGGCGTCGAGCGTGTCGCTGATCTCGTAGGGCAGCTCCTGCGCGAGTTTGTGAGCCACGTCCAGGAAGTGGTACAGGTCCTGGCGGGGCACCGCGGGAAGCCGCGACGCGAGCGACAGCAGATGCTCCCGGTGCTCGGTGACATCCAGAATCGCCATCCCTACTCCTCCTCTTCCGTGTTCTTCGGGTGGTGCGCGCGGGCGTACTGGTAGAGCAGTTCGGCCCCGACCTCGGTGGCCAGAACGCTGGTGATCCCGGCGTGGTCGTACAGCGGGGACACCTCCATCACGTCGAACCCGACGGGGTTGAGCTCGCCGACGGTGCGCAGCAGCGCGAGCACCTCCCGGCTGGTGGGGCCGCCGGGGGCCGGGGTGCCGGTGCCCGGGGCGAAGGCCGGGTCGAAGACGTCGATGTCGACGGAGACGTACACCGGGCGGTCGCCGAGCCGCTCGCGGATCAGGTCGGCCGCGCCCCTGACCCCCAGCTCCGCGAACTCGTCCGCGGTGACGACCCGCACCCCGTGGCCCCGGGCGTAGTCGAGGCTGTCCGGTTTCGGGTTGTGCCCGCGGATCCCGAGCTGGACCATGGCGTCCGCCTGGACCAGCCCCTCGTCGATGGCGTGCCGGAACGGCGTCCCGTGGTGGAACTCGCCGCCGATCATGGCCGGATTGGTGTCCGAGTGGGCGTCGAGGTGGAGCACCGCCACCGGACCGTGCCGGCCGTGCACGGCGCGGAGCGCGGACAGGGTGAGCGAGTGGTCCCCGCCGAGCATGAGGAAGGCGGAGTTGTCCGCGAGCAGCGCCGACAGGTGCTCCTGCGCCGTGGTGATCGCGATGTGCTGGTTGAACGGGGTCAGGTTGATGTCGCCGGCGTCGACCACCTCGATCAGGTCGAAGACGCCGGGTCCGCGGTCGATGCCGACGCCGTGGATGAGCCCCGACTCGCAGCGGATCTGCTGCGGTCCGAAGCGGGCGCCCGGCCGGTAGCTGGTGCCCCCGTCGTACGGGGCGCCGATGACCACGACGTCCTTCCCGCGGGGCGCGGGGTCGTGCGGCAGGCGCATGAACGTGGGGATCTGCGCGTACCGCGGCGAGACGCTGGAGTTGATCTGACCGCTCAAGTCGCCGTCCTCCGGGTGTGGATGCGGATCAGTGCGGCCGCCTCGCGCGCCGTGTCGAGGGCGGCCTCGGCGGTGCCGGCCCGGGCGTAGACGAAGCCGACGGACGCCGAGTTGTCCAGGCGCTCGGCGACCAGGTCGCCCGGCTCGTGGTGGAACCGGACCGACACTCCGAGCCGTTCGGCCTCGGCCACCCCGTCGACGCGGAGGAACTCGCCGCTCTCGTCGGGGAAGAGCACGACGACGGCGGCGCCTCCCGCCACCCCCTGGCCCGGTGCGCGGTCGGGCACGTGCTCCACGCCCAGGGCGAGCAGCTTGGCGTCCAGGTGCGGGTCGGTACCGCACACGTCGGTGACCATCGTGGAGATCATGTGGGCCGGCAGCCGGGGGTTGACCTCGACCACGCGCGGCCCCGCCTCGGTGAGCATCACCTCGGTGTGGGCCGGGCCCTGCCGGTAGCCGATCGCGCGCAGGGCCCGGTCCACGCAGGAGCGGAGCGCGTCCCAGTCGCCGGGCGCGAGGGCGACCGGGAAGGAGTGGGCCTCCTCCAGCATGGTCTGCTTGTGGAGGTACTTGGAGGTGGCGCCGAAGAAGTGGGTGACGCCGTCCACGGTCATGGACTCGACGCTGACCTCGGTGCCCTCCGCGTACTCCTCGACGAGCACGTGCCCGGGCCGCGGCTGGCCGCGCAGGGAGCGCCGGATCCCCGACAGCTCCCGCCACGCCTCGACGGCCTCCTCGCGGGTGGCGCACTTGCGGACCCCGTAGGAGATGGCCTCGGACGGCGGCTTCGCGACGAGGGGCAGTCCGACGTGGGCGATCGCCTCGTCCAGCTCCTCGGCGCGGGTGACCAGGCGCCACCGTACGTTGGCCGGGTCCCCGTCCAGGGCGGCGCGCAGCAGGTGCTTGTGGTTCGCCGCGCGCACGGCGTCCAGTCCCTGGGAGGGCAGCCCGAGGGCCTCGGCCGCCCGGGCGGTCGCCTCCGTGTGGTAGTCGGAGAAGGAGAGCACCCCGTCCACCAGGGGCTTGCCGTCGTCGTCGGTGAGGGCGTCGACGACCGCGCGCCAGTCGTGGGTGTCCACGTGCAGGACGCGGTCGACCCGGCCGAGCGGGTGCTCGGCCAGCGGCCCGCCGCCGGTGTACCACTCCTCGCCCCGCACCAGCAGCCACACCTCGCAGCCGAAGTCCCGTGCGCGGTGGATGCCGTTGTAGAAGGCGTCGTGCAGCATCGACTCGACGACGGCCAGCCGCCGGCCCCGGAATCGCTCGTACGCGTTCATCCCCTGCCCTCTGCCACGATCTTCCCGGTGACTTCCTCGATGTCGATGTCGTCGGGTGCGACTCCGCCCGCCACGGTCCGGTCGAAGAGCTCCCGGACGACCCGGCCCTTGACCGCGGCGACCTCCTCCTCGGCCGCGCCGGCCCGGAGGACCAGCGCGGAGAAGGACGCGGTGGTCCCCGAGCCCTCGTGCACGCCGAGTTTGGGCCGGTTCACGGTCTCGGCGGGCAGCAGGTCGGTCATGGCGGCGCGCAGCACCCACTTGTCCCGCCCGTAGCGCCGCTTCAGGCCGGCCTCCAGCGAGGTCAGCGTCTCCAGCACCTCCCGGTCCCAGTAGGGGTGGGTGGACCAGTGGCCGGCCACGGCCGAGAGGACCGGGCTCATCTCGTTCAGCCCGTCGAAGGTGTCCATGTCCCGCACCACGGCGGTGTCCAGCTTCGGCAGCCGGTCCTCCCGGTGCATGCCGCCGAGGGGGATGTCGGCCCCGTACCCGGTGAGCACCCGGCGCGCCGGTCCGCCCATCCGCCGGTACAGGGCGGTGAGGGGCAGCAGGTACTCGATGACCTCCGGGTCCAGGGACTCGGCGGCGTGGACGGTGTGCGGCAGCAGGGTCAGCAGGTCCGCGGAGGCGACGGTGATCTCCCGGTGCGCGGAGCCCAGATGGCGGGCGACGACCCGGGCCTGCGGGAACTCGTCGGAGGTGTCCGTGCCCATGGAGAGGGTGTCGATCCCGGCGGTGGCCGCTCCGTCGGACAGCGCCGCCACCGCGGAGGAGTCGATCCCGCCGGACAGCACCACGAGCGGGCGGTGGGTGCCGGGGAGTCGCCGGACCACGGCCGCCTCCAGCGCCGCCCGCACCCGGTCGACGGCCTCGTCCTCGGCGACGAGGCGCCGGTGCACGGGGGGCGTCCAGGTGCGGTGCGCCGCGACCGCGCCCGTCTCCACGCGGATGTCGAACACGGTTCCCGCGGGCACCTGGTGGAGGCCGGGGAGCCCCCGGACGCGGCGTGCCCCCGGGAGGGGAGCGCCGCGGACGGTGCTGCCGGCGGCCGTCAGCGCCTTCACCTCGGTGGCGGCGAGGACGTGGCCCGGTTCGGCGCGCACGTAGAGCGGGACGGAGCCCGCGTGGTCGGTGGCGGCCAGCAGGCGCCCGCCGGTGGCGAGCAGGGCCGCGAACCGCCCGTTGAGCACCCGGAAGGCGTGGGTGCCGTACTTGGCGAACAGGCCGGACACCAGCTCGGCGTCGGAGGCGTCCACGGGGGTGCCCAGGGTGTCGTGGATCTCGTCGCGGTTGTAGATCTCCCCCGCGAGGAGGACGAGGGTGTCCCCGTCGGACGCGTGCGCCTTCGCGCAGTCGTCGCCGGGGTGGACCAGGACGGCGTCCACGGTCTGCGGGCCCAGCCGCTCGGAGAGCCGGCTGTGCCGGCCCCGGGTGGCGAACACGGCCGTGGGGGTCCGGCCCCCGCCCAGATGGGCGGAGGCCAGCAGACCGAAGGCGGCGGGAAGCTCGGGCTGCGTCATGTCAGATCTTCAGCGCCCCGAAACCGCCGGAGGTGAACTCGTAGTTCACCGGGACCTCGATGAGGTACGGGCGGCCCAGCTCCACGCCCTTGCGCAGTGCGGCGAGCAGCTCCTCGCGGGTGGTCGCCTTGGTGCCGTCGACGCCGTTGGCCTGGGCGAGCTGCACGAAGTCCACCCCGGTGAACTTGATCGCGGGGTCGTGGCTGCGGTGGTGGCCGATGTTCTGGTAGAGCTCGATGAGGCCGTTGGTGTCGTTGTTGACCACGACGGTGATGATCGGCAGGCCGAGCCGGGCGATGGTCTCCAGGTCGGCGCTGTTGGAGTGGAAGCCGCCGTCGCCGGCGATCAGGAAGGTGGGCTGCCCGGGGCGGGCCAACTGGGCGCCGATGGCGGCGGGGATGCCGTAGCCGAAGCTGGAGCAGCCGGCCGAGGTGAGGAAGCCGTAGGGCTGGTCGGCGCGGGCGAACAGGACGCCGTAGTGCCGGAAGAAGCCGATGTCCGAGACGATCGTGCCCTCGCCCTCGCGGGCGGTCTCCTCCATGACGGAGTTCATGGAGTCGATCACCTGGTGGACGCGCATGCCGTCGGCGTAGCCCTCGGGGTCGGCCAGCAGCTCGGCGATCCGCTCCCGCAGGGCGGTGATGTCGTGTCTGTCCTTGGCCGGGACGTCGGCGGTGCCGGCGTCGAGGTGCTCGACGAAGGCGCGGACGTCCGTGACGACGTCCACCGTCGGGCGGTAGATCCGCGGCACGGGATTGGCGGTCGGGGAGACCCGGACGGTCCGCTTGGCCCCGCCCCGCTCCCACATCGACGGCCGCAGGTCCTCGGCGTAGTCGTAGCCGAGGGTGAGGATGACGTCGGCGGGGCCGAAGAGGTTCTCCAGCGCGGGGAAGCTCAGGATCCCGTCCATGTAGCCGGTGACGGCGCCGTAGTTCAGCTCGTGCCCCTGCGGCAGCACGCCCTTGGCGATGTACGTGGTGATGACGGGGATGTCCAGCCGCTCGGCGAGCGCGCGGATGCCGGGGACCGCGCCGGCCCGGATGGCGGCGGCGCCGACGACGAACACCGGGTTGCGGGCCTCGCGCACGAGGGCGACGGCCCGGTCGGCCTCCTCCTCCCAGCCGGGCTGGACGGCGTTGATGGGCTTGGCCGGGGTGCGGGCGGGGCCGTGGTCCGCGTCGAGGTCGATGCCCTCGGAGGAGCCCAGCAGGTCGACGGGGAGGCTGATGAAGGACGGCCCGACCGGCTCCGTCATGGCGGCCGTCACGGCCGAGTCGACGAGGTCGGTGATCTCGTGCGGGCGCTCCAGCTCGACGGCGTACTTGGAGATCGGCTCGGCGATCCTGACCAGGTCGAGGCACTGGTGGGTGTCGTTCGGGAAGATGTCGTGCGACTCCGACTGGGCCGCCATCGCGATGACCGGGGAGCGGTCGAGGGCGCTGGTCGCCATGCCGGTGGCCAGGTTGGTCATGCCGGGGCCCAGGGTGGCCCAGCAGGCCTGCGGGCGGCCGGTGATGCGGGCCAGCACGTCGGCGGCGACGCCGGCGGTGAACTCGTGCCGGGTCAGGACGAACTCGATGCCGTCCTGCTCGTCGAAGAGGATCGACGCCGCCTCGCGGCCGACGACGCCGAAGACCTTCTCGACTCCGTGCTCTCGCAGGCGCTTGAGCAGCGCGTGCGCGGTGGTCGGCTGCTCGCTGGGGCCGGTGGATACACGCGACATGGATCGGTCTCCTGACTGGCGGGACGACGGGAAGCAGGACACACCCTGCGACGCCGTTCTCTCCCCGCTCTCTCAGGCCGCTATCCGGCGCCCCCGGGGCCGCCCGGAGGCGGTCGTACCGCCTTTTCGGGGAGCGCGCGGAGAGCGGGCGGAGACCGTCCGGGCCGAGGATCCTCCCCGTGACCAGTGGAGTGGTGATCGACCAATGGCAGTCGCCCGAGGACGCGCGCGAGGCCGGCTGGGACGCCCTCGTCGGGGCGGAGGACTTCTTCCTCACCCCCGACTGGATGCGGGTCCTCCAGGACTCCGCGGGGGCGTGGATGGGCTACCTCACCGCGCGCGACGGCGGCCGGGCGCTCGCCGCGCTGCCGCTGGTGCGGGCGACCCACGAGTCCCCCTGGTCGCTGGGCCGCACCGACCTGCTGATCCGGCACTGCGCCCGGGAGGGCATGGCGGGGGCGGCGGAGGTCCTGGCCGGCCTCGGTGACGTGGACCGGCTGATGCCGTCGATGATGTCCGGCGGCCGGCACCTCGGCCGGACCCGGCTGCTGCTGCGCCCCGGGGCGGACGCGGAGACGGCGCACCGGATCGTCGAGCGGGCGGAGCGCGCGGCCGCCCTCGACGGCTGCCGCTCGATCTGCTTCCCGTACGTGGACGCCGGCGACCGGATCCAGCGAGAGGTGCTCCACCAACGCGGGTACGCGTCCCACGAGTCGGGCCAGTTCGCCACCCTCGCGCTGCCCGGCGAGGGCTTCATGGACTACGCCATGGGCCTCCCGTCGCGGCGCTCGCGCCGGGTGCGCGCCGAGCGGCGCCGCATGGAGGCCTCCGACGTGCGGATCACCCTGGACCCGCTGGACCCCGCCGACATCCCGCGGCTCGCCGCCCTGGAGACCGAGCTGTTCGCCAAGTACGGCATGACGGGCTGGGACCCGCGCCGCTCGGAGGCCGTGCTGTGGGCCGCCTCGGAGCGGCTGGGCGAACGGGCCCTGGTGTCCCGGGCGGTGCGGGACGGCCGGGTCGTCGGCTTCGGCCTGGTCCTCGCGCACGAGGACGCCTGGTTCGCCCACCGCGCCGGCTTCGACTACGCGGCCGTGGGCAAGCTGCCGCTCTACTACGAGCTCCTGTACTACACGCTCGCCGACCACGCCCCGCGGCACGGGGTCGGGACCGTCCACTACGGCATCGGCTCCACGGAGGCCAAGGTCTCCCGGGGGTGCGGCCTTTCGGCGCAGTACCTGTACGTGAAGGAGCTCGGCTGATGTCCGGATGGAACGCCGCCGTCGGCGCCGTGGCGAACCCCCTCGGCCGGCCCGGGGGGCGCCTCGCCATGGTGGCCTCCGCCGACGTCGACTCCCTCGACCCCGCCCGCACGTACTACGTGTGGTCGTGGCTGCTGCAGCGGACCATGCACCGCACCCTCATGGCCTTCGGCACCGATCCGGTCACCCCGACGGTGGTGCCGGACCTCGCGAGCGCCCCGGGCGAGGTGTCGGACGGCGGCCTGACCTGGACCTACCGGATCCGCGGGGGCGTCCGGTTCGAGTCCGGCGAGGAGGTGCGCGCCCGGGACCTCGCGTACGCCGTGGAACGGGTCTTCGCGCAGGACGTCCTGCCGGGGGGACCCACCTACCTCCTCGACCTGCTCGACCACGGCGGCTACCGCGGCCCGTACCAGGGGCAGCGCTGCAAGGCCGTCGAGTGCCCGGACGACCGCACCCTGCGCTTCCGGCTCCGGCGGCCCTTCGCGGACTTCGACTTCCTGATGGCGCAGCCCAACACGGCGCCCGTGCCGGCCCGTCACGACAGGGGCGCGTCCTACGGGGCGGCGCCGGTGTGCTCCGGGCCCTACCGCATCCACCGCTACCGGGCCGGCCGGGACCTCCACCTCGTCCGCAACCCGGAGTGGGACCGGGCCGGCGACCCGGTCCGCGCGGCGCTGCCGGACGAGCTGACCGTCGCCTTCGGGGTCGACGTCGACGAGCTGGACGCCCGGCTGGTCGGCGGGGAGTTCCACGTCGACGTCGAGGGCCGCGGCATCCAGCACGCCGCGCGCGACGTGATCCTGGCCGACCCGGTGCTGCGGGCGCGGGCCGACAACCCGGCCACCGGCTTCCTGCAGTACATCACCGTGCAGACCGCCGTGCCGCCGTTCGACGACGTGCACGCCCGGCGGGCCGTGTTCTACGCCGCCGACAAGGCGGCGCTGCTCGAGGCGCGCGGCGGGGACGGGGTGGGCGGCTCGCTCGCCACCAGTCTCATCCCTCCCACGCTCCCCTCGCACACCGGGGCCGACCGCTACCCCTCGGGTGCCGATCGGACGGGCGACCTGGCCGCCGCCCGGGCCGAACTGGCCGCGGCGGGGCTGCCGGACGGTTTCGACACCGTGATCGGCACCCAGCCGGGCAAGTTCGAGCTGGTGGCACGGACCCTCGCGATGGCGCTCGCCCGGGTGGGCATCCGGGCCCGCGTCGAGGTCCTGGACACCGCCTCGTACTACCGGTCCGGCCTCGGACACCCCGCAACGGTGCGCGCGCTCGGCCTCGGTCTGGGCGTCACCGACTGGGGTGCCGACTACCCGACCGAGTACGGCTTCCTCGCCCCGCTGGTGGACGGCCGGCAGATCAAGCGCGGCGGCGGAAACTTCAACTTCGCCGAACTCGACGACCCGCTCGTACGGCGGCTCGTCGACGAGGCGCAGGCCCCGGCCGACCCGGCGGTCCGGCGGCGGCTCTGGCAGCGCGTCGAGGAGACGGTCATGGAGCGCGCCGTCATCCTCCCCATGGCGCACGACCGCACGCTGCACTACCGGCACCCCGACGTCACCGACGTGTACGTGCACCCCGCCTTCGGGCTGTACGACATCCAGGCGATGGGCCTGGCCCGGTGACGGCTCCCCCACCACCCGCCTGACCAGAGAGGCACCGGAGAACCCGTGGCATTCAATGCGGCAGCACGCGGCGTCGTGAACCCGTCGGACCACCGGGGCGGAACGCTCAGGTACGTCCGCACGGACGACTTCGACTCGCTCGACCCGGCCGACACGTACTACGCGTACACCTGGAACTTCATCCGGCTCATCGGGCGCCCGCTGGTCGGCTACCGCACCGGCGGGGACGGCGGCCCGCTGCTCGTGCCGGACCTGGCCGAGGCGCTCGGCGAGGCCTCCGACGACAACCGCACCTGGACCTACCGGCTGCGCGAGGGGATCCGGTTCGAGGACGGCTCCCCGGTCACCTCGCGGGACGTGGCGTACGCGGTGCTGCGCGCCGCCTTCCCCGAGCGGGTCTACGAGGGCCCGGCCGCCCGCGGGGGCCCCGCGTACTTCCGCCAGTACCTCACGGGCCCGGAGGGCATCGAGACGCCGGACGAGCGCACCCTCGTGTTCCGGCTGCGCGAACCCTTCGCCGCCTTCGACTACTTCGCCGCGCTGCCCACGACCATCCCGGTGCCGCGCGGGCGGGACACCTTCCCCCGGTACCGGCTGCGGCCGGTGTCCTCGGGCCCGTACCGCATCGACGCGTACGCGCCGGGGGCGGAGCTGACGCTCGACCGCAACCCGCACTGGGAGGCGGCGACCGACCCGGTGCGGACGGCCCTGCCGGACCGGATCACGGTCCGGCTCGGGGTGAGCGGGGCGGAGGTGGACCGCATCCTGCTCGACGGGGAGGCGGACATCGACCTGGCCGGCGTCGGCGTGCAGCCGGCGACGCAGGCGCGGATCCTGGCCGAGCCGGCGCTGCGGGAGCGGGTGGACAATCCGACCACGGGCTTCGTCTGGCTCTACTGCATCAACCAGAACATCGGCCCGCTCGCGGACGTGCACGCCCGTCGCGCCGTGCAGTACGCGACCGACAAGGCGGCGATGCTCCTCGCCTACGGCGGGGACCCGGCCGGCGAGATCGCCACCACCCTGCTCCCCGCCTCCGTGCTCGGTCACTCCCCCTTCGACCGCTACCCCGTCGGCCCCGAGGGGACGGGCGACCTGGAGGCGGCCCGGCGGGAGCTGGCGCTGGCCGGCCTGCCGGAGGGCTTCACCACCCGGATCGGTGCCCGCGAGGACCGGACCAAGGAGTGGAACGCCGCGCTCGCCCTGTCGGCGGGGCTGGCCCGGGTCGGCATCCGGGCCGAGGTGGTGCCGTACTCCTCGGGCGACTACTTCACGAAGGCGGTCGGGGTGCCGGCGTACGTGCGGGAGCACGGCATCGGGATCGTGATGTTCGGCTGGGCGGCCGACTTCCCGGACGGCTACGGCTTCCTCCAGCAGATCGCCGACTCCCGCGCGATCAAGGAGACGGGCAACCAGAACCTCGGCGAGCTGGCCTCCGCGCGGATCGACGGACTGCTCGACCGGGGCGCGGCGACGCGCGACGAGCGGGAGCGCGCCCGGATCTGGGCGGACGTGGACCGGGCCGCCCTGGACGAGGCCGTCATGTGCCCCTACATGTACGTCAAGTCCGTGCTGTTCAGGGGGGCGAGGACCGCGAACGTCCTGATGTCCCCGGCGTACGGGATGTACGACTACGCGGTGCTCTCGGTGGCCGGGGACGGGGCGGCCTCCGGGCCGGACGGGGGCACGACCGGGGGCACGAACGGCTGACACGATGCGGCGTTCACGGGCGTGAGGGCCGCGTTGTCTGATACGAAGGACGTGGGCCGGTGGGTCGTCGACTCCCCGGCCCCTTACTCGACCCCGAATGAATACTTATTCCGAAAGGCGAAACTTCATGCATAATGACGCAGCGGTCCCGCAGGGGTTCATCGTCCACACCGCGCCCGTGGGCATCGAGGAGGACGGCCGCGACGACCTGTGCGTCATCGCCTCGCAGGCCCCCGCGCGGACCGCCGCCGTCTTCACCCGCTCCCGGTTCGCCGGCCCGTCCGTGACGCTCTCGCGGGCCGCGGCGGCCGACGGCAGCGCGCGCGGCGTGGTCGTCGTCGCCCGCAACGCCAACGTCGCCACCGGCGAGCAGGGCGCGCGCAACGCCGTCACCGTGCGGGACTCCGCCGCCCGGGCCCTCGGCATCGACCCCGGGGAACTCCTCATCGCCTCCACCGGGGTGATCGGGCGCCAGTACCCCCTGGAGCGGATCGTCGGCCACCTGGACGGCCTGGCCTGGCCCCCGGCGGGCGAGCCCAAGACCATGGGGACGGCGGCACGGGCGATCATGACCACCGACACCCGCCCCAAGTGCCTGAGCGTCCGGATCGGCGACGCGACCCTCACCGGCATCGCCAAGGGCGTCGGCATGCTGGAGCCGGACATGGCGACCCTGCTGACCTTCTTCGTCACCGACGCCGAACTCGACCCGGAGACCCTGACGGCGGTCTTCAAGCGGACCATGGACGTCACCTTCAACGCCGTGTCCATCGACACCGACACCTCCACCTCCGACTCCGCCGCCCTCTTCGCCAACGGCCTGGCGGGCCCGGTCGACCCCGAGGCCTTCGAACGGGCCCTGCACACCGTGGCGCTGGGCCTGGTGAAGATGATCGCGTCCGACGGCGAGGGGGCGTCCACCCTGATCCAGGTCGAGGTCGAGGGCGCCCGCGACACCGCCCAGGCCAAGCGGGTCGGCAAGGCCGTGGTCAACTCCCCGCTGGTCAAGACCGCCGTCCACGGCGCCGACCCGAACTGGGGGCGGGTCGTGATGGCCGTAGGGAAGTGCCAGGACGACCTGGACATCGACCCGGAGAACGTCACCGTGCGCTTCGGCGACATCGGCGTCTACCCGCCCGGGGCGGACGAGGACGAGCGCCGCGAGTCCGTGGCCGCGTACCTGAAGGCCAACGAGGAGGTCGTGATCGGCATCGACCTCGGCATCGGGGACGGCAGGTTCACCGTGTACGGCTGCGACCTGACCGAGGGGTACGTGCGCCTCAACTCCCAGTACACGACCTGACGCCCCCGCCCCGGCACGGCGGCCGGGACCGGCCCTCACCCCGTCCCGGCCGCCTCCACCGCCTCCGCCGGCGCGGCGGGCGGGATCCGCGCGTCGTCGGTGAGGGGCGCGGACGGGGTCGTGGGGGCGGGTCCTCCCCGGGACCCGGTGCGCATCCCGCCGATCCGTGCGTCGTTGGTCACGCCGTACGACGCGTCCTCACGCGTCCGTCCGCACGCATCTCCATCGGAAGGCGGAGCATGAAGTCCAGGATCCTCCACTGCGTTCTGTTGGCCGGGGCCGTCACCCTCGGCTCCGCCGGAGCGGCCGCGGCCGCCGGCCCGGGCGACGCCGACGCACCGGCCCCGCGGCCCGCGGCGGCGGACGACCTGCCGAGCGCGCCCGCGTCGCAGGCCCAGAGCGTGCCCGCCCTCGACCAGGTACCGCTGTCGGGCAACTCGCTCTCGCCGCTGGGCACCCTGCTCGGCTGACCGCCCTACGCCCCGTCGCCCCCGTCGCCCCCGTCCACTCCTTCCGCCGCTTCAGCTCCTTCAGCCCCTTCCGTCCCGGGGGCCGGGCGCCGGGCGTAGGTGAAGAGGTGGTCCTCGGGGGCCGCGCGGGTGTCGTCGGGGGTGAAGGACGACACCGCGTGGTGGAGGACGTCGAGGCCGCAGTCCTCCCGCTGGAGGCGCAGGTACTCCTCCTCGGAGAAGCTGGAGACCCTGACCGTGCGGTCCATCCAGACGATCTCGACGTCCTCCACGTCGGCGGGCACGGTCGCCGTCACCAGGAAGCCGCCCGGTGCCAGCCAGCCGGCCATCCGCTTCAGGGCGGCGGCCGCCTCGGCGCGGCTCATCATCAGCAGCGGGAAGAACGCGCACACCGCGTCGAAGCCGCCCTCCGGCGCGTCGAAGGAGCGGACGTCGGACCGTTCGAAGCGGGCCCCGGGCACCTGCGAGGCCGCCAGGGCGACCATCTCCCCGGACACGTCGATGCCGGTCACCTCGCAGCCGGCCCGCACCAGGAGCTCGGCCACCGGGCGTCCGGTGCCGCTGCCGACGTCGAGGACCCTGGCCCCCGCGTCCAGCCGCGCGGTGAGCCACTCGACCGCCGCCAGCTGGGCCGGCAGGCGGCCGAAGGCGCGTTCGTAGTCGATGCCCAGTCCGTCGAACAGCTCGGCCGCCGTCACCGGCAGCCCCTTCGTACCGTCGTCGTCCATTCCTTGTCCCTCCGGTCGTCCGGTCGCCCTGTCGCGGGCCCCGCGTTTCCCGGCGCGTCGGGACGCCCGGCCCATGCGGACGGGACGGCGGGCGCGGGACGGTGTCGGGGCGGGGGACACGCTCCCGCACAGCATCGCAGGGGGTCGGCATGACCGGTACGGGGGAAGACGGGCGCGCTTGGGGATGGGGCGGCATCGTGACCGCCCTCGCGGGGGTCGGGGTGATCGTCGCCTCGGGGCCGCTGTGGCCCTTCGAGGAGGCAGATCTCGCCGACAACGCGGCGATGGTGGCCCGGTTCGACGACACCACCATGTGGTGGGCGTTCGCCACCCAGGTCGCCTTCACGCTGGCCGCGTTCGGGTCCGTGCTCTTCGGGGCGGGGCTCAAGCGGCGGCTGGAGCGCCAGTGCCCGGCCGGGAGCCTGGTGCCGATGACCGCGTTCCTCGGGATGCTGCTCACCGGGGCGTTGAGCCTGGCCGGGTGCGGGATGGGGACCGAGGCCTTCCACCAGATCCGCAACCGGGCCGCGAGCGATCCGGACACCGTCATGTCCTCGGTGGGGCAGCTCGGCACCTACGGCTGGCTGTGGTCCGGGCTGCTGCTCACCGCCGGCGCCCTGGCCGTGGCCGCGTTCCGGCAGGGGGCCGTCGCGCGGTGGATCGGGGTGGTGAGCGTGGCCTTCGGGCTGCTGCTGGCCGTGACGCAGCTGACCCCGTTCCAGTACCTGGCCCTGATGGTCGGCGTACCGTACCTGCTCGTCCTCGGAGCCGCCTTCGCGCTGGGGCGACGCGCCCCGGCGTGACCCTGTGACAAGGGCCCGCCGCCTTGAGACCCTTCTGCCATGGGGGACTTGGGGGAGTTCGAGACGGCGGGCGGCGGGCGACGGCGCGGCGGCGGCCATCGGGGGGTGGCCGCCGCCGTACTGGTGTCGGCCTGGGGGCTCGCGTCCACCGGGATCGTCCTCGCCGTCGCGGCGGGCGCGTCCTGGAGCAGCGACCAGGGCTTCTTCCTCGTCGACACCGCCGACGCGCTCGTGTACGGGCTCGTCGCGGCCGTCGTCCTGAGCCGGCGGCTGCACCTCGTGGGCTGGCTGGTCGCGCTGACGGCGGTGGGCACGGGCGTCTCCGCCCTCGTGGCCCAACTCGGCGTGACGGCCGCGCCGTCGCCGGGCGGGCTGCCGCCGGGCTGGGTGATCCTGCAGGGTACGGCGTGGGTGCCGGGGACCCTGGCCCTGATGCTCGTCGTGCCGTACCTGCTGACCGAGGAGCGCCCGGCGCGGCCCGCCCGGGTCGCGATCGGCGTGGGAGCGACCGCCGTCGTGGCCGGGCTCGCCGTCCGGGTGACCGACCCGTGGCCGTGGCCCGCGGCGGGCGGGTCGTTCTCGCCGCTGGCGATCCGCAGCGAGGCCTGGGCGCGCCTCGCTCCGCCGGTCGACCGGGGCATCCTGGTCGCCGTCGTGCTGCTCGGGTTCACGGCCGCCGGACACGCGGCCCTGCGCCGGTACCGGGACCCTGCCGCCCGGGGCCTGGGCTGGCTCGCCATCGGTGTCGCGCTGATCTCGGCCACGTTCGTCCCGCTGCTCGTGTGGCCGGAGGGCGAACCCGGCCCCGCCATCGCCCTCTTCACCCCGCTCGCGCATCTGGCCTCGCAGGCCTTCTTCCCGGCCGCCATCCTGGTCACGGTGCTGCGGCGGCGCATGTTCGGCATCGACCTGGCCGTCAGCCGGACCCTCGTGTGGACGCTCCTCACGGGCCTGCTGGTGGCCGGCTACCTGACCGCGGTCGCGCTCCTCGGGCTGCTGCTGCCGGGCGACGGCACCGTGGCGCGGGTGCTGGCCACCGCGGCGACCGCGGCGGGGTTCCAGCCGGTCCGCGGCTGGCTGCAACGGCGGGTGGACCGGCTCGTGTACGGGGAGGCTGCCGCGCCCGCGCTCAGCCGGGTCGGGCGGCACCTGGGGAGCGCGGGCACCCCGGAGGAGGCGCTCGCGGGGATGGCGGAGTCCATCGCGGTCTCCTTCAACCTGGGCGGCGTACGGATCCTCGACGGGGACGGGGACGGGGTCGGGGACGGAGCCGCGGACGCGCGCGTGGCCCGGGCCGGCTTCCGGAAGGCGGCGGACGACGTGGCGGTCCCGCTGGTGGTCCGGGGCGAGCCGGCCGGTGTGCTGCTGGTGACCCCGCGTCCCGGGGAGCGCCTGGACCGGCGGGCACGCGCGGCCCTCGACGAGGTGGCGCCGCTGGTCGCCACGGCCGTGCAGCTGGCGGCCGTCACGCGGGCGCTGCGGGAGTCGCGCGGGCGGCTTGCCGCGGCCCGGGACGACGAACGCCGACTGCTGCGAAGGGAGTTGCACGACGAGATCGGTCCCGCGCTGGCCGGCGTGGGACTGGCGCTGTCGGCCGCCCGCACCCTGCTGCCGGAGGGCGCGGACCGGGCCGACGAGCTGCTCGCGCGGCTGCGGGAGGAGGTGGACGCCCGGGTGGAGGAGGTGCGGGTGCTCGCGCGCGGCCTGGTTCCGCCGGTGCTGGCCGAGCTGGGCCTTGCGGCGGCGCTGCGGGAGTTGGTGATGCGCTACGAGGCGGACGGGCTGACGGTGATGGTGCGGGAGCGGGGCGAGGGGCTCGACCGCACGCCTCCGGAGGTGGCGGGGGCGGTGTACGCGATCGTCGCGGAGGCCATCCGCAATGTGTCGCGGCACGCGCACGCGCGCCTGTGCACGGTGGAACTCGGCGCGGAGGACGAGTTGTTGGACGTCTCGGTGCAGGACGACGGGAGGGGCATGCCCGCGGATGCGCGGCACGGGATCGGCACGGTGTCGATCCGCGAACGCGCGGAGGGCGTCGGCGGCACGGCCGTCTGGAGCCCCGGCGCGTCGGGCCGGGGCACCCGGCTGGAGCTGAGGCTGCCGTGCTGAGGGTGCTGGTGGTGGACGACCACCCCGTGTTCCGGCTCGGGATGTCGGCGCTGCTGGACTCGCTGCCGGGGATCGAGGTCGTGGGCGACGCGGCCTCGGTGGCGGCGGCCGTGACGGCGGCGGCCGAACTGGCGCCGGAGGTGGTGGTGATGGACCTGCACCTGGGCGACACGGCCCCGTCGGGGGTGGACGCGACGCGCGAGATCCTCCGGATCCTGCCGCGGGCGGGGGTCCTGGTGGTGACGATGCTGGACGACGACGACGCGGTCTTCGCGTCCATGCGGGCGGGTGCGCGGGGATACCTCCTCAAGGGGGCGG
This sequence comes from Streptomyces showdoensis, assembly GCF_039535475.1. Taxonomy (NCBI): domain Bacteria; kingdom Bacillati; phylum Actinomycetota; class Actinomycetes; order Kitasatosporales; family Streptomycetaceae; genus Streptomyces; species Streptomyces showdoensis. The sequence goes on from NZ_BAAAXG010000013.1 coordinate 172,583, forward strand.
CGCCCGCGGAGATCGAGCGGGCGGTGCGGGCCGTCGCCAACGGCGAGGTGATCCTGGGCCCCGCCGTGGCGAGCCGGGCGATGGCGTACCTGCTGGGCCACGCCGCGGCCGGGGGCGGGCCGGTGCCGCTGCCGGAACTGACCTCGCGGGAGCGGGAGGTGCTGGACCTGGTGGCCCGCGGGCTGGACAACCTGGCGATCTCGCGCCGCCTGACGCTCAGCCCGAAGACGGTCCGCAACCACCTGTCCAACATCCTCGCGAAGCTCCAGGCGGCGACGCGCGCGGAGGCCATCGTGCGGGCCCGCCGGTCGGGCCTGGGCGGCGGACCGTGACCGGCCGGGGCCCAGACCCGACCGGCGGGCCCCGGAGGGTCAGACCCAGCGGATGGAGGACGCCTCGTCGTCCATCCATCCTCCGCTCCACGCGCCTTCGACGGTGCGGCCGGACTTCCGGGTGTTGAACCAGCTGTTCTCGTAGTAGATGCCGTGGCAGCCCGCGTACTCCTGGGCGGAGCCGATCTCGTCGCCCCAGTTGAAGCCCGTGTTGTCGTAGAAGTAGCGGAGGTTGCCCTCCTCGAACTCGACGGTCCCCCAGTCGCCGTCGCATCCGTGGTCCTTGACGAAGGTGAACGAGTGCCCGCCGAAGTTCGCGTCGTTGTAGACGACCGCGACGACCGTCGCCGCGTTCGCCCCGAGGCCGGCGGCGCGGGCACCCGCGTCGAGCTGCCGCTGGGTGACCGTCCTCGCTCCGGCGGGGAGGCGTACGGCCCCGTTCGTCGCGTCGGCGATGGCCTGCGCGAAGGTGTCGAAGCAGACCGGCCCCCGCTGGTTCGGCCGCACCGTGCAGTGCTTCCCTCCACCGCCGTCACCGCTCGTGGCGACGGCGGCCCCCGTGGGACCCGCCAGGGTCGTCAGGGCCGCCACGGCGACCGCCCCGGCCAGGACCGAGTTGCGTATTCCGAACATGTGTCGATGCCTCACCGTCTGGGGGGCGCGGCGGATCCGCGCCGTCGCCCACCACCCTCGCCCCGCCCCCGTCCCGTACGCATGGGGCGGGGGTCCCGACCGCCCGGGACGTGTCAGCCCGGGGTGAGGGCGGCGTACTCCAGCGGGGCGGAGGGGTCGATCGACACGTCCAGCGGGGCGGGTTCGGCCCCGGACCGTACGAGGAGCTCGCCGACGGCAGCGATCATGGCGCCGTTGTCGGTGCACAGCGTCATCGGCGGCACCCGCAGCTCCACGCCCGCCGCGGCGCAGCGCAGTTCGGCCAGGCCGCGGACGCGCGAGTTCGCCGCGACGCCGCCGACCACGATCAGGGTCCGCACGTCGTGGGCCGCGCAGGCGGCGAGCGCCTTGCGGGTCAGCACGTCGGCGACGGCCTCCTGCAGCGCGGCGGCCCCGTCCGCGACCGGGACGTCCAGGCCCTGGAGCCGGTGCTTCTCGACCCAGCGGGCGGCGGCCGTCTTGAGGCCGGAGAAGGAGAAGGCGTACGGGTCGTCCCCGGGGCGGGTCAGCGGCCGGGGGAAGCGCACGGCGCCCGGATCGCCGTCGCGGGCGGCCCGGTCGACGGCCGGCCCGCCGGGGTAGGGCAGCCCGAGGATCCTGGCGACCTTGTCGAAGCACTCCCCCGCCGCGTCGTCGAGGGTGTCGCCCAGGTGCAGGATCGGCTCGCGCACCAGGTCCCGCACCAGCAGGAGGGAGGTGTGGCCGCCGGAGACGATCAGGACCACGCAAGGGGTGGGCAGCGGGCCGTGCTCCAGGGTGTCGGCGGCGACGTGACCGGCCAGGTGGTGGACGCCGTAGAGCGGGATCCCGGCCGCGTACGCCAGGGACTTCGCCCCCGCGAGACCGACCTGGAGGGCGCCGGAGAGGCCCGGTCCGGTGGTGACGGCGACCGCGTCGATCGCGTTCAGGCGCAGCCCCGCCCGGTCGAGGGCCTCGCGCACCACCGGCTGGAAGGACTGGAGGTGCGCGCGGGCGGCGATCTCGGGGACGACGCCGCCGAAGCGGGCGTGCTCGTCCATGCTCGACGCCACCACGTGCGCGAGGAGTCTCCCGTCCCTCACGATCCCCGCGCCGGTCTCGTCGCACGACGACTCGATCCCGAGCACCACTGGTCCGGCCACTGCCCCACTCCTTCTTGCTTGCAGGCTGCACCTGCAATATATGTGCAATAAGGAGGGCGGGTGCACTGCCGTAGGGTGGGCGTCGCAGCTGGTTCGCCCCGTCCGCCAGGCGGGATGCGTCGCAAGAGGGAACCCGGTGGGAATCCGGGACTGCCCCGCAGCGGTGAGCGGGAACGACCGCCGTCACACAGCACTGGACCCCCGGGTCCGGGAAGCGACGGCCAGTAGGTGTCTCGTCCGACGGGACGTGCTCGCGAGTCCGAAGACCTGCCACTGCCCGCACGCGGTCATCCCCGCCGTGCGGAACAGCCCTGCCGCGACTCGCGAAGGAGAGTTGACGTGGCCGATCCCACCGCCTCCACCCCCAGCCCCGCCCCCACCGCCACCGCACGCCCGGTCAAGACCCCGGACGACTCCCGGGTCGTCCTCGCCCACATCATGAGCGAGCACGACACCAATCTGTACGGGACCATCCACGGCGGCGTGATGATGAAGCTCATCGACGACGCCGCCGCGGCGGCCGCCGGGCGACACGCCGACGGGCCGGCCGTCACCGTCGCCGTCGACCGGATGTCCTTCCTCGCCCCCGTCCGCGCCGGGGACCTGCTCAGCGTCGAGGCAGCACTCGAACGCGCCGGGCGGACCTCCATGACCGTCGGGGTCCGCGTGACCGCCGAGCGGTGGAACAGCGCCGGCCCGACCACAGAGGTGGCCACCGCCTTCCTGACGTTCGTCGCCATCGACGCCGACGGCACACCGCGCGAGGTGCCGGCGCTGGAGGTGTCACTGCCCGGCCTGTCCTGAACGGCCGGAACCGGCGCCGTCACCCCGGTCGTCGCGGCACGTCGTACGCGGAGTCACCCCATGGGGCGGCATCACACGGTCTGTCACCACACGGTCTGTCACCACAGGGGCTGTCGCTACACGGTCCGTCACCAGAGGGGCTCACTCCACACGGAGTGTCACCACATGGGACGTCATCACACGGTCCGTCACCACGGCGACGCACGGCCCACGAGGCTTCAGCGTGCGTTTACGTACAGCTGCGGCGACCAGCGGGTGCACGAGTTGCCGTTGCACGCCTGGACCATGAAGTTGTAGTCGTTGCCCGGTGCGTCCAGGGTCCACACCCGCCGCTCACCGGGGCTCTGCTTGCTGATCCTCCAGTCGGTGTTGTCGTACTGCCAGCGGACGTTGTAGTGCGTCAGATTGGTGGTGTATCCGCCGTAGTAGAGCTTGATCTGGTTGTTGCACGAGTCGTAGCGCCCGCCGATGTACGGGCTGTTGCTGTACTCGTACCGCGGCGGCGTGCCGCCGATGTCGGTCCCGCTCTTCTGGGGCGGCTCGCCGTCGCGGGTGTAGCAGCCCTTCGCCGCGGGGACCGTGTCCGGCGCGGCGGCGGCGACCGGCGCCACCAGGAGGCCGCTCGCGAGCACGACGCCGGACGACAGTGCCACCGCCGCACGACGCCACTTGAGCGCACGCATGGTTCACTCCGTCCTTGGGGTACGGAACTTCCAGGTGTGCCGCCGTGCGGCGCGCGCTCCCCCACGCTCGGCGCCGTGAACCAGCGGACACCCGCTGTCCCCGGACTCCCCCTCTCAGCTTACGGCGGGCGGGGGGCCGGGGCCCGTCGGGCGGGGGCGCACGTCCTGCGGCCCCACGCACGGGGCGCCGCCCGGAGACCTCCCGGACGGCGCCCCACCCGCTACTTCGCGAAGCCGTAGTCCAGCAGCTTCTTCACGTCGGCCGCGCGGTTCGTCTCGTTCGGCGAACCGAGCACCGCGCCGATGACCGTCTTGCTGCCGCGGGTGGCCGCGAAGACGAGGCAGTACTTGGCCTGCGGGCCCGAACCGGTCTTCACGCCGATCGCGCCGCTGTACGTGCTCAGGAGCTTGTTCGTGTTGGTCCACGACATGTTCCGGTAGCCACCGCTCTTGGTGGTCACCTTCTGGGTCGTGGCCTTCGTCTTCACGATGGTGCGGAACGTGGAGTTCGTCATCGCACTGCTCGCGATCTTCGTCAGGTCACGCGGGGTCGAGTAGTTCGACCCGTTGCTGATCCCGTCGAAGGAGTCGAAGTGGGTGTTGCGCAGACCCAGCTTGCGGGCCTCGTCGTTCATCTTGCCGATGAACGACTTCACGCGGGCCGCCCGCGTGGTGCCGGTGCCGAACTTGTCGGCCAGCGCGTAGGCGGCGTCACAGCCCGACGGCAGCATCAGACCGTAGAGGAGCTGACGAACCGTCACCTTGTCGCCGACGATGAGCCGGGCGGAGGAGGCGTTCTTCGAGACGATGTAGTCGCTGTACGCCTTGTCGATCGTGACCTTCGCGTCGAGGTTGAGGCCGCGCTGGGCCAGCACCACCTTCGCGGTCATGATCTTCGTGGTGGAGCCGGTCGACCGGCGGGTGTCCGCGGCCTTCCCGTACAGCGCGGCGCCCGTCCCGTTGTTCATCACGAAGCCGCCCGCGGCGGTGATGGACGGAACGGGCGGCGTCGCGGCGTGCGCCTGGCCGGCGAAGAGGCCGCCGGCCAGCACGGCGGAGGTCGTGACCGCGACGGTCACGGCACGACGCACGCCCAAAGTGGTCGATATCAAAATGTTCTGCCCTCGGTAGGAGTCGTTGTCGCACGAGGCCCACACGGACCTCGCGCACACAAGATGCACGAGCCGTTCCCATGGATGCACGGCGGGGTGCGTGACCTACCTCGCATTCCGGCGCGGACGGGCGGACGGGCCGGCCGGCGCGGCGCTCGCGGCCGCCGCGCCCGTCAACGAGCGGCGCTCCCCCGGGTCATGCCCCGGGCGCGGGCGGGGCGCTGTCGCCCGCCTGGCCGTCGGCGCGCATCGCCCGCGTCTCGCTCTTGAGGATGCGCAGCGACTTGCCCAGGGAACGCGCGGTGTCCGGCAGCCGCTTGGATCCGAACAGGACGATGAACGCGATCGCCACGAGCAGCAGGTGCCAGGGTTCCAGTGCGTTGCGCAGCACGGGGTCACTCTCCCTCGGAGACGGGGTCGTTTGCCTTGTTGCGCAACTGTACAACTGGCGGGTGCGGGGTCGCGCCGACCCCCTGGACGCTCCGCGCGTGACGGAGCTCACGACGTTTCAGGAGTTGCGCAACACTTAAGGTTGCCTCCATGGGGACGAGTGACATGACGGCTCGCCAGAGCGCGGTGCTCCTGGGCGGTCCCGCGGACGGCGTGCGCCTGACGGTGTCCGACCGGCCGCCCGTACTGCAGGTGACCTATCCCTGCACGGTCGAGGGGGACTCCGCCGGGACCCGCGTCGAGGCGCTCCACGTCTACCGGCTCGACGGGAGCACCGGGGACGGAGTGCTGCGGTACGGGTACGACCCGGCCAGCCCCTAGCGGCGCGGGCGGGCGCCCCGCCGGGACCGACGCCCCGCGATCCCCCACCCCCATCCTGCACGTTGCGCAGCTGTGCAACCTTCCGGCGCCTGCCGCCGTCCTGCCTTACGGGCTCGGAGGAATGGGGTCACGCTGATGACAGGCGGAAACCGCGGCACACAGGCACGCCGGTCCGCACCGCGGGGCGGGCCACGCCGACGCGGCCGGGTCGGACGGCTCCTCATGACGGCGCTCGCGCTGCTCGTGCTGACGACCGCCGGGTTCGGCTGGGGCTGGCTCAAGCTGAGCGGCGGCATCCGGACCTTCGGCGCCGAGGGCCTCTCCGACGACCGGCCCGCCGCCTCCGGCCCGGGACAGAACGTCCTGGTCATCGGCTCGGACGCGCGCACCGGCGGGAACAGCGCGCTCGGCGGCGGGGACGCGCACGACATCGGCCGCTCCGACACCTCCTTCCTGCTGCACGTGTACGCGGACCACGAGCACGCGGTCGCCGTCTCCTTCCCCCGCGACACGCTCGTCGACATCCCGCCCTGCCGGCTCCCCGACGGCACGTGGACCAGGCCGCGCACCGGCGCCATGTTCAACTCCGCGTTCGCCGTGGGGCAGAGCGCCGAGGGCAACCCGGCGTGCACGCAGAACACGGTCGAGAAGCTGACCGGGCTGCGCGTCGACCACACCGTCGTCGTCGACTTCAAGGGCTTCGCCGCCCTGACCGAGGTCGTGCACGGCGTACCGGTGTGCCTCCCCCAGGACGTGTACGAGAAGGACCTCGACCCGAACCGCGCCACGCGCGGCGCCCGCGTCTTCGCCAAGGGCGAGCAGACCGTCTCCGGGCAGAAGGCCCTGGACTACGTGCGGCTGCGCCACGGGATCGGCGACGGTTCCGACATAGGGCGCATCAAGCGCCAGCAGGCGTTCGTGGCCGCCCTGCTCAGGAAGGTCAGGAGCGACGGCCTCACCCCGGCCCGGCTGCTGCCGCTCGCCGACGCGGCGACCCGCTCCCTCACCGTGGACCCCGGCCTCGGATCCGCCGACAGACTGATCTCGTTCGCGATGTCACTCAAGGACGTCGACCTCCACGACACGAAGTTCGTCACGCTGCCCTGGCGTTACCAGGGGGCGCGCGTCGCGATCGTCGAGCCCCGGGCCGAGGCCCTCTGGGCGGCCCTGAAGGCCGACCGGCCGCTCGACGGCCGTGCCGCCGGTACACCCGCGACCGCCGGCGCGCCCACCCCCGCCGGCACCTCCGCCCCGCCCGCCGCGACTCCCCCGCCGGCGGCCACCGAGGACACCCGGTCCGCCGACGACGCCCCCTGCTCCGACCTGTCGTACGGATGAACCGAGCGGCTACGGCGTCCCCGTGACCGCCGCCGCGGAGGCGGCGCACCGCCGGTCGTAGCGGGACCGGGCGGCGCGCAGCGCCACCGCGTAGAGCGCGAGGACGGCGGCGAGGAGGAGGTAGTACGGCGGGGGCGGGGGGGTCATGGCGAGCAGGGGTCCGAGCGGGGACAGGGGCAGCAGGACGCCGGTCACGGCGAGGGCCGCCGCCGCGTACCGGACGGGGCCGGGCGCGGTCCCGTAGCGGCGGGCGCCGCGCAGCAGGAGCATCACCAGTGCCTGGGTGAGCAGGTTCTCGGTGAACCAGCCGGCGTGGAAGGCCCCCTGGGTGTCGGCCGAGGACCGCGTGGCGACGAGGAGCACGCCGAACGTGGCCACGTCGGCGACGGCGTTGAGCAGCCCGAAGCCGGTGATGAAGCGCAGGAACCCGCGGTGCCGCAGCCGGGTGGGGGTGCGCAGGGCGGCCGGGGCCGGGCGGTCGTGGGCGAAGGCCAGCTGGGCGGCGTCGGAGCACAGGTTCTGCACGAGGACCTGTGCGGGGAGCATCGGCAGGAAGGGCAGCAGGAGCGCGGCGGCCAGCATGGCGATGACGTTGCCGAGGTTCGACGACAGGGTGACGTGCAGATGGGCGGCGATGTTCCCGCCGGCGTTCCGGCCGGCGGCGACGGCATGGTCGACCGCCGCCAGGTCCTTCTCGGCCAGGACGAGGTCCGCGGTGTCCCTGACGACGGCGACGGCGCCCTTGGGGCAGAGGCCGACGTCGGCGGCGCGGAGGGCGGGCACGTCGTTGACGCCGTCGCCGAGGAACCCGGTGACGTGCCCGGCCGCGCGGAGGGCGGTGACGACGCGGGCCTTGTGCTCGGGGGCGCAGCGCGCGAAGACGGTGGTGTGCCGGGCGGCGGCGGCCAGTTCGGCGTCGTCCAGGCGGTCCAGGTCCTCGGCGGTGAGCACCCGGCCGGGGTCGAGGCCGAGTTCGCGGCAGGTGTGGGCGGCGGTGCCCGGGTGGTCGCCGGTCAGGATCCGGACGGCGACCCCGCGGTCGGCGAGGCTGCCGAGGGCCGCCGCGGCGGTGGGGGCGAGGGCGTCGCGCAGCACGACGAACCCGAGGAAGGAGAGGCCGCGCTCGTCGGCCGGGGTGTGGTCGCGGAGGCGGGCCGGCCGTTCGGCGAGGGCGACGGCGAGGAGGCGGGCGCCCGTGCCGGCCTCCCGCGCGGCGAGGGCGAGCAGCCGGTCCCGCTCGGCCGCGTCCAGGGCACACCGCTCCAGTACGGTCTCCGCCGCGCCCTTCACCACCAGGGTGTGGGTGCCGAGCCGGCCGGGCCGGCGCACGACGGCGGTGGCCAGGCGGCGTACCGGGTCGAAGGGCAGCGCGGCGACCCCGTCGGGGTCGTCGGGCCCGTCGGGGACCGCCTCCTCCAGGAGCGCCTCGTCGAGCGCGTCGGGGGTGGGGAGCTCCGCGAGCTGGAGCGTCCACCAGGCGTTGACGGCGGCCCAGTGCAGCACCTCGGGGTCGTCCCGGCCGTGCGCGTCGACGGCGCGGACGACGGCGGGCCGGTCCTGGGTCAGGGTGCCGGTCTTGTCCAGGCAGAGGACGTCGACGGCGCCGAGGTCGTGGAGCGCGGGCAGGCGCCGGACGATCACCCGGTGCTCGTGGGCGAGGCGCGCGGCCCCGCGGGCGAGGACGGTGGTGACGACGACGGGAAGCATCTCGGGGGTCAGTCCGACCGCCACGGCGACGGCGAACGGGAGCGTCTCCAGTCCCCGTCCGTGCAGGGCGGCGCCGGCCATGAGGACGAGCGGCGGGGTCAGCAGCATGAAGCGGATCAGAGTCCAGGAGATGCCGTGGACGGCCTGGTCGAAGGCGCTGTCCCGGCGTCCTCCGGGCGCCGCGTGGGCGGCGGCGAGGCGGGTGCGGGCTCCGGTGGCGACGACCACCGCGGTCGCGCTGCCGTACGCCACGCTGCTGCCGAGGAAGCAGGTGTGGGGCTGGGCGAAGGGTCCGGCCCCCGGGCCGTCGGGCGCGCCGAGGGGATGTTCGTCTGCGAGGCCCTCGTCCACGGAGCGCTCGTCCACCGGCTGCTCGTCCACGGGGTACTTGTCGACGGGCGCCGACTCGCCGGTGAGCGCGGCCTCGTGCAGCCGCAGGCCGCGGGACCGCAGCAGCCGTACGTCCGCGGGGACCAGGTCCCCGGGCCCCAGCCGGACCACGTCGCCGGGCACGAGCTCGGTGGCCGGGACCTCCCGGGGCCGGGCCTCGGGTCCGCCGGGGCCCGGGCGGCGCAGGACGGTCGCGGTGGTGGCCACCGACGCGCGCAGCGCCGCCGTGGCGCGGTCGGCCCGGTGCTCGCCCGAGGAGCGGAGCAGACAGCTGACCGCGACGAGGAGGAGGATCACGCTCCCGGTCCCCCAGGCGGCGACGGCCACCGAGACCAGTCCCAGGCAGAGCAGGACCGCGGTGAACGGGTCGCGCAGGCTGCGCAGGAGCCGCCGCGACCAGGACGGCGGCCGCCGGGCGGGCAGCGCGTTCTCCCCGTACCGGACGAGCCGCCGCTCGGCCTCGGCGTCCGTCAGGCCGCGCGGTCCGGTGTCGAGCTCCCGCAGCACCTGGAGCGCGGTGAGCGGCTCCGGTCGCTCCCGTCCGGGCGCGCGGCTGCCGCCGGTGCCGGGGGCGAGGGGGCCGGGAGCAGCCGACTCAGGCACCGTGTCCGCTGCGTCGTACGAGCGTGGGGGTCCGGTCGGTACGGGCGGTGAGCTGGCCGACCATCACGCGGACCACGGTCACGACCTCCGGGTCGTCGACGAAGTAGACCTGCCGCCGTCCCTCGCGCCGGGCCCGCACCAGGCCCGCCAGCTTCAGTTTGGTCAGGTGCTGGCTGACCGCGGGCAGCGCGCCGCCCACCCGCTCCGCGAGCCCGGTCACGTCGCTCTCGCCCTGGGCGAGCGCCCAGACGATGTGCAGCCGCGAGGGCGAGGACAGCAGTCCGAAGGCGGCGGCCGCCTCGGCCAGCACCTCGGCAGGAGGGTCCGTGAAACCGCCCGCGTCTGCCGCCACCGTCGCTCTCCCCTTCCGCGTACGCCCGAAGGCCCCCCAGTCTAGGGCCGCGGCCGAGGCCTCCCCCGCCCGTCCCACCCGCCCCGTACTCGGCGTATGCCCCTTCGGTTAGGCTAGCCTTCCCTGGCGTGCGGACCCGCGCGCCGGGGCGGGTTCCGGTGCCCCAGGCAGGGACCCAGCGGACGGAACGGGCGAAGGCAGGGCGCAGGTGAGAAACGGTGACCGGGCTTGCGCGTCGTGCTGCCGGCGGGGCGGGACGCCCGTGCCCGTGACGGGCGAGGCCGTTTCCGGGGCGAGGTGCCGTGGATAAGATCGCGCTCACGGCCGGAGCCCTCTACGTCATCGTCCTGCTGCGCGCCGGAGGGACCTTCGCCGTCGGCTGGCTGGCCGGGGCCGGCGCCCGCCGCAGCAGGTTCGCCGGGCGCATCTCCTCGGCGAGGTTCCAGCGCGCCGAGCGGGCGATCCAGCGCTGGGGCGCCCCGGTGGTGGCCGTCTCCTTCCTGACCGTCGGCTTCCAGACCGCCGCCAACTTCCTCGCGGGCAGCATGCGCATGCCGCTGCCGCGCTACCTCCCCGCCCTGTTCCTGGGCGGAGCGGCCTGGGCGCTGATCTACGCGACCGCGGGACTCGGCGTCCTCGAGGTACTGGGCCGCCTCTTCGCCGAGCACACGGCCCTCGGGGTGTCCGCCGTGGCCGCCCTGCTCCTCGCGGCGGGCGGGCTGGTGGCCTACCGCAGGAGGAGGACGGCCCCCGCCGCCGCCTCCTCCGGCACCGCGACCGACGCGTCGTGAGCCCCTCCCGGGAGCCCCGCCACGTGGGGACCCGGGACGGGATGTCCTCGGCGGAGTCCGACCGGGCCGAGGCCTTCGAGGCCCGTTGGCGCGGGGGCGCCGGGCGGGCCCCTGGGCGGGCCGGGGATTGACCGAAGATTGACCGATCCGCGGCCCGGCGATGGCGAGCCCGTCCCTAGTCTCGGCCGCATGCCCCCACGCCCCCCGCACCCCCGACGCCGCGCCCCGCACGCCCCGGGGACTCCGGCGCTCCCGGTCCTCCCCTACCGCAAGCCCACCCTCGGCCGCGACTACTGGATCCTGGACGACGTCCTGCCCGATCCGGACGCCGTGCGGGCACGCAGTCTGGCCAGGACCGACTGGACCGAGGGCTATCCGCACCGGCCCGAGAGCTGGCCGGGACTGCGGACCATGCCGGCCCTCGAAGCGGGCGAACTCGCCCATGTCGAGCGGCTGGTCGTGAAGGCGACCGGCGCCGAGCGGATCTGGGCGCTCGACGGTGCCGCCGGCGGAACGTTCAACCACAACTGCGTCCAGGTCGTCGGCGAGGGCGAGTGCGAGCCGCGCCCGCACACCGACTCCCGCAGCATGTGCCGTTACGCCGCCGTCCTCTACCTCAACCCGGACGCGCCCCGGTCCTGCGGAACCAGCTTCTACCGCCAGAACCTGCCCGGCGGCGTCCTCGGCGGCAACACGGTGGCCGCGCCCCACGACAACCTGGCCCAGGCCCTCGGCGCCCGGTTCGTACCGCCGGACTCCTTCACCGAGGACATCGCCGTCCCGCACCGCTACAACCGGCTGCTGCTCTACACCGCGCACACGATCCACAGCGCCACCGGCTACTGGGGCAGCACGCTGGAGGACAAGCGCATGACGGCGGTCTTCTTCTGGATGGCGTGAACCGCGCGGCGTGCACGGGAAGACCCGACACGCGGACCGGGGGCCGGCCCCACCGGCCACCGGCCCGCTGCCCGGATGGGCCGGAAGATCGCGTACCGGCAGGCTGAACGCGTACGACGCACTCCCGAGCGAAGGATCCCTCCTTGTTCAGCCTGAAGCCCCCGCACCGCCGCACCGCACGCATCGCCGCCGCCGGTGTCCTCGCCGCCGCCACCTGCGCCACCCTGATGGCCGGAAGCGCCTCGGCGATCGTCAACGGAAAGGACTCCACGCAGAGTTACCCGTTCATGGTGTCGATCCCCGAGTCGGCCCCCGAGCACGGCCTCCACGACGGCAACTGCGGCGGTTCGCTGATCGACCGGCAGTGGGTGCTGACGGCGGCCCACTGCCTGAAGGGCGACGGCCTCGAACTGGAGGGCATCGTCCGGATCGGCGGCGACCACCGCACGTCCGGCGGCACCGTCCGGAAGATCGACCGCACCTTCAACCACCCCGGTTACGTCAACGGCGACGGCAGGGCCGCCAACAAGGACGACATCGCCCTGATCCGGCTCGACCGCCCGGTCACCGAGCAGCCCGTCCGGATCGCGCACCGGCCGGGCGGGCCGGGCACCCCGACCCGGATCATGGGCTTCGGCACCACCGTCGACACCGAGTTCGCGTTCCCGGACCGGCTCCAGGAGCTGGACACCCGCAGGGGCGCCGCCTCCGAGTGCGCTCCGGGCTACGCGGACCGGACCCGGCTGTGCACGATCAGCCGCGTGCCGAAGGCGATGGCCTGCTTCGGCGACTCCGGCGGCCCGCAGGTCCAGAGGGGCCGGGACGGGCGCTGGGAGCTCATCGGCGTGACCTCGGGCCCCGGCGCCTCCGGGGTGCCGTGCTCGGAGGGGCCGGGCCTCTACACGAGCGCGCCCGCCTACGCGCACTGGATCCAGAAGGTCCAGAAGACCGTCAGGAACGAGCGGGCTCCTCACGCAGCCCCCACGGAGTCCCGTACGCGGTGAGCAGGTCGAGGAAGGGCCGCGGCGGCAGTGCCTCGGGGCCCAGCACGCCGCTGCCCTTCCACGCACCGCTCGCGAGGAGTTCGAGCGCGATCACCGGGTTGACGGCCGTCTGCCAGACGACGGCCTGGGAACCGTACTCGCGCATCGACCACTCGTTGTCGACCACGTGATACAGGTACACCTCCCGCGCGGCGCCGTCCCTGGTGCCCTTGACCCAGGTGCCCGCGCAGGTCTTGCCCTTCATGCGGTCGCCCAGCGTGGCCGGGTCGGGCAGGCACGCGGCGACGACGTCGCGCGGGGAGACCTCGACCGGCCCGTCCGCGCCGGGGACGGTGACCTTGGCCGTGGCGTCGAGGCCCAGCTCGTGCAGGGTCTTCAGCTTGGTGATGAAGTCGTCGCCGAGGCCGTACTTGAAGGTGACGCGCCGGGCGTCGACCCAGCGCGGGATCAGCAGCACCTCCTCGTGCTCGACGTTGACGCACTCGACCGGCCCGATGCCCTCGGGGAAGTCGAAGACCTCGGGCTCGCTGAACGGCGCCGTGGTGAACCAGCCGCGGCCCTTCTCGTACACGACGGGCGGGTTGAGGCACTCCTCGATGGTGGTCCAGATGCTGAAGGAGGGCGCGAAGTCGTGGCCCTCGACGGTGAGGTTCGCGCCGTCGCGGACGCCGATCTCGTCGATCCCGTCGAAGAGCTCGTCGGCGGCGTACCGGGCGAAGACGTCCGAGAGGCCCGGCTCGACGCCCATGCCGACGAGCGCGAGGCGGCCGGCCCGCTCCCACTCCCCGGCCCGGGCGAACTGCTCGTCCCCGAGCTTCACGCCGCACTCCTCGTGCGGCGCGGAGGGGTGCGGCACGGACAGGGACATCGCCATGTCCACGTAGTGCGCGCCGGCGGCGAGCGCCGCCTCGAAGAGCGGCATCACGAACCGCGGATCGGTGGCGTTGAGCAGCACGTCGCAGCGCTCCTCGACGAGGACGCGGCGCACCGCCTCCGCGTCGGAGGCGTCCAGGCGGCGGGCGCTGAACCGGTCCGCCCGCTCCGGGAGCGCGGCGACGGCCGCCTCGGCACGGGCCGGGTCGTAGTCGGCGACGACCATGTGGGCAAGGAAGTCCCGGCGGGCCGCGATCCGGGTGACGGCGGTTCCGACGCCGCCCGCACCCACGAGAAGTACGCGCATGTCACACACCTCAAGTCAACGGTAGACGCTCCCGGCGGACCTCGCCGGGGCTCTCCCCGGATGGAACACGAGCCCCGCTGTTAAGGTCTACGGCGTTGGCATAAGCGCGCGGGTACGGGACACGAAGGGCGGCCGCGATGCCGAAGAAGGTGGTCCCGGAGGCGGAACGCCGCCGCCGGCGCCCGACGCGCCGGGGCACGGTCCTCTCCGAGGAGCTGATCGTGGCGACCGCGCTCCGGATGCTCCGCGAGCACGGCGCCTCCGGCCTGACCGCGCGCCGTCTGGGCAGCGCCCTCGGGGCGGACCCGAGCACCCTCTACCGCTACTTCGCCGGCCTGGACGACCTGACCCGTGCGATCGGCGAGGTCCTGATGGGGCGCGCCCTGGACAGCTGGACGCCCACGGGTGCCTGGCGCGCCGACCTGCGCGCCCTCGGCCTGGCCGTCCACGCCTCCTACCTGGCCCACCCCCAGGCCGCCGTGCTGACCGCCAGCCGGGTCACCGGGCGCCCGCGCGAGATCGCCGTGGACGAGACGGTCCTCGGCATCCTGCGCGGCGCGGGCTTCTCCGACGCCGACGCGGTGGGCGTCTACCACGCCTTCATCGACCTGGCCCTGGCGTTCGCCGCCCTGGACGCGGGCGCGCTGACCATCAAGGACGAGGCCCGGGCGGCGGACGAGGACATGTGGTCCACCACCTACGCCCGCCTCCCCGCCACCACCCACCCCCACATCGCCGCCACCGCCCACCTCCTGGCCGACCGGATGAACGACAGCGCCTACCCGGTCCTCCTGGACACCTTGCTGGAGCGCGCGGAGGCCCGGCTGGCGGAGGGGACGGCGGACGACGGGGCCTAGGCAGGGCCCGGCGTGATCCGGGCGACAGGGCCCGGCGGCGCCGGTTCCCGCGGGGTCACTCCGGGATGTTCGTACCGCCGGCCGCCGACGGCACCGAGGGTGCCGCGCGCCGGTGGACATCCGGTCGACGCGCGGGGAGCGGGGCGGGTGTTCAGGGGGTCGGCGCGGTGGCCCGGTCGGAGTCGCTCCGCAGGACGCAGAACTCGTTGCCCTCGGGGTCGGCCAGGACCGCCCAGCCGGTGCCGTCGGGGTTGCGGTGGTCGCCGACGAGGGTGGCGCCGATGCCGAGCAGCCACTCCACCTCCGGGTCGCGGGAGGTCTCCGGGCGCAGGCAGAGGTGCACCCGGTTCTTGACCGTCTTGGCCTCGGGCACCTGGTTGAAGTACAGGACCGGCCCCTTCTCCGGCGTCACCTGGGTCTCCCGGTCGCCGGGGCGGGCGTCCGGATCCAGGGGCCCACCGGTCACCCTGCTCCAGAAGCGGGCCAGTTCGTAGGCGTCCGTACAGTCGATCGCGACGTTCTGCAGTGCCAAAACCATGCGGGCCAGCCTTTCCCAGATCCGCTCCGGGCGCCAGCGGCGGGTGTGTACGGAGCCACCCCTGCCCGCATCCGTTCCGGCCAACATCCTTTCCCCATATAGGATTTGACGTCCACCGCTGCTAGCTTCCCGCGAAGGATTCCAGGACCTGGGGGGACTCATGGGGCTGCGAACGGGCACGGGCGGATACGCGGGAGCCGGGGCGGCACGATGAGCACCCCCGGGCTGCCCCAGCCGACGACGACCCCCGTGCCCGGCCAGGGCGGCCAGGGCGCACCCGCGCCGCAGGCCACGCCGTCGCCCCAGGCCAACGCGTCGCCGGCCGCGCCCGGGCAGCAGGCTCCGGCGCACCCGCCCGCGCAGCTGCCGCCGCCGCAGCCGCCCCCGGTCACCAGTCCCTGGACGGCCGCCGGGGTCATCGACGTGCAGCCGCTCCAGCTCTACCAGGTCTCCGCCGCCCTCGCCTTCGAGCAGGACTCGTTCCACAAGGCGCTGGTCCAGCTCCTGACCGCCCACACCGGATACACCCGCGTGGGCGGCTCAGGCTCCGCCGCGTCGGAGTTCGCCACCGAGTACGCCAAGGTGGTCGCCCTCCTGATGGACACCCACGCCAAGGCCGTGCTCGCCATCGGCGGAGCCGCCATCGGCTTCACCACGACCGCCAACAACTTCGGCCAGGCGGACGCCGCGACCCACCCGGGCAGCCCGCCCTTCACACCCCACCCGCCGCCGACGGTGCTCTTCCTCAAGCCGATGTACTCTCCCCCACCGCCCTTCGGCGTCATGGACGGCAACGCGGTCGACGACTTCCTCGACGTCTTCGACGGCGGCATCGCCGGCGACCTCATGCGGAAGGTCGTCGAGGAGGCCCTGCGCACCGGGCGCGCCCTGGAGATCCTTCCGCTGCCGAACTACCTCCGCGTCAACGAGGTCTCCCAGCTCTGGCTCGGCTACCAGATGAGCATCGGCACCGTCCAGGGGCAGCTCGGCAGCACCGTCGACGGCATCACCGACCACAACAACGCCGACTGGCACGCCGCCATGCGCCAGTTCGTCTCCTCCCTGTGGGGCACCACGCACTGGGGACAGCGCACGGCCGGCTACGAGTGGGGGCACAAGCCGCCGACCGGCCCCGGCACCAGCCTCCCCGTCTTCGGCGTCCTGTCGACCACCGCCGAGCAACTGGCCGAGGTGACCCGGCTCTACGCGGAGGCCGCCCAGCGGGTCCGGGCCGACCTGCGCGGCATTCTCCACCGCGCGTTCAAGCAGGCCTTCGTCGTCCTCGACGTCACCGACCTCAGAGGCTCCCTCAAGCACTTCTTCGACCGGCTCAAGAAGCTGTCGAAGGGGCTGCTCGCCGCGGTGCTCCTCAACATCGACACGGCCGCGGTCAACCGGGCGGTCGACGCGTACGAGGCGCAGCTGCGCGCCCAGGTCGGCACGCTGCGGGGTCTGATCGCGCCCCTGGAGGAGGCCGGGCGCGCGGCGCCCACCTTCCAGTCGGAGGAGGCACGGGCGGAGGCGTACGGCGCGCGTTCGCTGTTCGAGTTCGACCGCAAGATCTACCCGGTCAACCCGGAGGCCTGGAATCCGAACAACCACTTCCAGGTCGACCTGGCGGCGATGGAGTGGGAGACCAACGAGTTCCAGCCGCACCCGCCGTGGGCGCCGCGCGAGGGCAAGGAGGCCCACACGGTCGACAGGCACGTCGGGCTCAGCCCGGAGCAGCTGATCCACCGACTGCGCGACCAGGGCGGCGACGACGCCTCGACCTTCAGCAACCTGCCGTCCGCCCGGGAGTACGTCAACGCGGCGGTGAACGACCCCGCCAAGAAGTCCGAGCTGGAAGCCTGGATGCGCAAGCAGGAGCAGAAGGTCGCCGACAGGACCTTCGATCCCAACTCCGTCAAGGCCTGGGACTTCCCGGTCAAGGACGCCTACGGGAATCCCGTCGTCATCGGCACCTCCGTCAGCCAGGCGGACTTCGCGGCTCGGGGCTACGCCGCGCCGGTGACCGGCGTGCACACCGTTCACGTGGCCCTCGCCTACTCGCCCGAGTCGAAGTCCTTCTACGTGATGACCGCCTATCCGAAGGCCCCCTAGCATGCCTCAGGTGACCGAACCCACCGACGCCCTGTTCACCAGCGGTGTCCTCGCCCGTGTCGTCGACCTCGCCGCGTTCGCGCGGAACCCGGGGGCCGACCCGCTGGAGGACGAGCTGCAGCGCTTCGCCCGGCTCACCCAGGACTCGCACGCGCTGGCCTGGGTCATGCCGCTCGACGCCGTCGCGGCGCTGCTGGAAGGCCTGGCAGAGGAGTACGGCACCGAGACCTTCGCGGGCCGGCCGGCCGTGTTCCGCACCCGGCTGGCCAGGGCCGCCGGGGACGAGCCCGTCCCCGGCTTCCTGCGCTCCCTGGCCTCGCTGATCCGCGCCCCCTGGTTCGGCGCCGCTCCGGGCCTCGACGAACTCCCGCTCTCCCAGTGGGAGGCGCTGGCCCGGTTCGATCTGGTCAACGGCTTCGCCGCGCAGCTCCCCACCGGGGAGTACGACCGGGATCCGCGGGCGGAGGCGCGGGAGCTGGTCCGCATGGACCACCCGGACTGCCAGGGCCGCATCGCCGCCCTCGCGGGGGAGCTGCAGCGCGTCCTCTACATGTTCCGCACCCCGGAGGCGCTCGACGCCGCCTTCGCGCCCGTGATGCCGTCCGTGACGCACGAGCGGCTGAGCCTCCTGCTCGACGCGGTGCACACCCACTTCGCCCAAGAGCACTGACCGAGACCGAGGAGTGACCGCCGTGGCCATCGATCCCGACCTGGACGTGACGGAGGGGGACCTCACCCGGCTCGCGGACGACCTGGACGCGATGCGGGAGCACCTCGACGGCCAGGTGCGGCGCATGGACGCCCTCGTCGACCGGGCCGAGGCCCGCTGGCGCAGCCCGGCGGCGACGGCGTACCGGACACTGCACCGGGAGGCCGGCGCGGACGCCGTACGGATCAGGGAGATCCTGGGGGTCCTGGAGCAGGCGGTGCGGATGAGCCGGGACGGCTTCACCCGCCAGGAACTGGACACCCTGCGGCGGCTGCGGGCGGAGAGCTCCTCGGTGGACGCGGCGGCGGAGGTGCGCGCCCTGTCCGGCGAGGGCCCCGGCGCCGGGGCGGGCGGGCCGGAGGGCCCGCGCAGCAGGATCAGCGACCTCTAGGAAGGGCAGGGGGACCCATGACCGACGACGGCTCGATCTCCGTCGACATCGCCGCGCTGCGCGAGATCGCGGGCGATCTGGAGGACATCCTCCGCAGGCTCGACGAGCGCCTGAGCGCGCTGTACGACCGTACGGTGCCGGTCGTCCTCGCCTGGAAGGGCGAGGCGAGGGAGGCCTTCGTGGACGAACTCGACCGCTGGGACCGGCAGATGACGGACCTGCGCGCGGCGCAGGCGTGGCTGCACGCCATCGCGTCCACGGGCCACGCCAACTACGCGGCCGCCCAGCGGGCCACCCTGCGCGGCTGGGGCGGTGCCTGAGATGACCGCGCCCTCCGTGCGCGCCCGGGCCGACCGGGCGGCGACCTATCCGGACCGCGAGACCGAGCAGTGGGCGACGCGGCAGGTCGTCACCCTCAACGAGCAGGTCATCCACCGGTGGCTGGCCCAGTCCACCCGGCGGCGCCTGGTCGTCGAGGCGACGTGGCCCTCGCGCCCCGAGCCGGTGGGCACGGTGCTGACCTTCGGCATGATGCTGACGGGTCAGCCGCCGGTCCCCGTGCGGGGGGCCCGTGTCGTGCTGCTGCGGGACCCGCCCGGGGACGCCGGTCCGTACGGCTTCACCGTCCACGCCAGCTTCCCCGTCCACCTGTAGAGGCCTACGTGTCCCTGAACCCCGCCGAACACGACCGGAAGTACGGCGAGCTCGACCAGGTCGTCCGGGCCCATCTGGGGCTCGGTCCGCACGTGCCCGAGGCCGTGGACGCCTATCTGCGGCAGACCTGGCGCACGCGTCCCTGGGCCATCGCCGTCGCCGCCGGGCAGCTGCGCGCCTACGCGGACAACCCGCCCGGCCGGCTGCGGCTGCGGCTCGGCGAGTACTACCGGCTGCCCGACCTGGGGCTGGCCCCCGAGGAGGTCCACGGCTGGCTGACGGGGCTGGCCGACCGGCTCGACGCGTCCCTGGAGGCCGGGCAGGCACCGCCGCCGGCCGCGCCCGGGACGCCCTGGGAGTGGCGGGCCCGCTTCCCCGAGCTGGCGCAGCTGCTGGGCGGCTGGTTCTCGCAGGACATGCCCGAGGAGTTCGGCGACCACGAGGCCGCGCTCGCCGACTATCTGGAGGGCACGGACCCGGGCCTGGTGGCCCAGCTGACCGGGGAGCTGCACGAGCTCCTCGCGCTGCCGCTCGGCGAGGACGGCCTCGCCCTGGCCCTGGTAGCCCTCGGCGCGGAGGTCCAGCCCCCGGCCCCGTACACCCCGGGCGCGTGGCTCACCGCGCTGGCCCTGGGGCTGCGCGGGCCGGGCGGGGCGCCGCCGGCCTGACGGGGCGCCGCCGGCCTGACGGGGCCCTCGGCCCCGAAGGTGACCGCCCCGTCTCAGTGCACCGGCTCCTCCACCGCGGCGGAGTCCAGGAGCCGTTCGGCCCGGTAGGGGGAGGTGTCGAGTTTGGCGAGGACGCCGATGCTGGCGATGTTGGGGAGGATCAGCTGGTAGAGCCGGGCGATCTCCTCGGAGAGGGCGCGGTCCTCGGGGAGGGCCTCGGTGACGAGCTGGACGCCGGTCCAGGCGCCGACGGCCAGTCGGGCGATCTCGGCGGGGACGGCGTGCGGGAGGAGTTCGCCGCGTTCCTTGGCCTCGACGAGGAGGTCCTGGCCCAGGTCGATCCAGTCCGGCCAGCGGGTGCCGAACAGGGTCCGGGCCTTGGGGTCCACGGAGAGCTGGACGGCGGCGCGGAGCATCGGCTCGCGGGGCAGCCGGTGGGCCAGGAGGAGTCCCAGGTCGACCCATTCCTGGAGTTTGTACGTCTGCGGAAGGATGCCTTCGCGGGTCACGGCGCGCGCGAGCACGCCGTGGGCCATCGATTCCTTGGTGGGGAAGTGGAAGTAGAGGGCGCCACGGGTCAGCCCGGTCCGCTCGACGAGCGCCGCGATGGTGGCGGCCTCGTAGCCGACCTCGATGAAGAGGCTCGCCATGGACTCGAGGATGGACTCACGCGTGCGGATAGCCCGCTCCTGCCGCGCCACTCGGCCGCCCCCCTCGGAGTCTCCGCTGACAAAGGCTCGGTATGTTATCAAGCGTTCGCACACTGTTCGTACGGGCCCGTGGGGAGGACGCGGGGCCGGGGGCGGGGGTTCCCCCGGCTCCGCGTCCCTCCCGGGCGGTTCGCCCCTACTGGTTGACGAAACCGCCGTCCACCGGCAGCACCGTCCCGGTCAGGAACGGGCAGCGGTCGCTGAGGAGCCAGGCCGCCGCGGCGGCGATCTCCTCGGGTGCCGCCGTACGGCCCTGCGGGGTCATCGAGTTGACCGTGCGTTCCAGGCCGGGATTGCGCCGGAACCAGTCCTCGGTGATCTCGCTGCGGGTGGTGCCGGGGGCGACGGCGTTGACCCGGATGCCCTGCTGGGCGTACTCGTCCGCCGCCGCCCGGGTGAGGCCGACCACGGCGTGCTTGGCCGCGATGTAGGGCGCGGCGGCCGGGATGGCCACCAGCCCGGCCACGCTGCTGTTGTTGACGATCGCGCCCCCGCCGTGCCGGAGCATGGCGGCGATCTCGGGCCGCAGGCAGTTCCAGATCCCGCGTACGTTGACGTCCATGACGGTGTCGTAGACGTCGTCGCCCATGAGGTGCAGCGGGGTGCGGTCGCCGCCGATGCCCGCGTTGTTGAAGGCCGCGTCGAGGCGCCCGTACCGCGTCTCGGCGTAGGCGACGGCCCGGGCCGCGTCGCCGGGCCGGGTGACGTCGCAGACGACGTACCCGGCTTCGGCGCCCTTGGCCCGTATGTCCCCGGTGAGTTCGGCCAGGCGGTCCTCCCGGCGCGCGGCGAGGACCACCGTCGCGCCTTCGCGGGAGAACACCCGGGCCGCCGCGGCGCCGATGCCGCTGCTCGCTCCGGTGACGAGGACGACCTTCCCGGCGAGGAGGTCGCTGTGCGTGTGGTTCAGAGGTGTCATGCCCGTGTGCCTACCCCGGCCGGGGCTCCCATCAGCCCCTTCAGGTCCCTCGCGTACTTCGCGACGAGCTCCCGGCCGAGGCTGGGTATGTCCTGGTGGCCGTCGACCCGGCCGGCCCGGACGACGGCGCGGAACCGCTCGGAGGGGATGACCGATCCCGGCACCGACTCCTCGGGCTCCCGGAAGCCGTGCAGGATCTGCAGCGCCGTGTACGCGCGCTGCGTCTCGGGGAGGGTGCGCATCGCGGCCTCGAAGCGGACGTACCAGTCCGCGTGGTCGTCCACCCGCTCGATGCGGTGCCCCTCCTCCGCGAGCCAGTCGACGATCCGGTCGAGGGAGACGCCGTCGTCGTTGGGGTTCACCAGGCTGAAGGTCCGGTACTGGGGTGCGGTCGGGCCGCCCCCGCGCCCGCCGAGGGCGACCACGGCGGCGGCGGTGAAGTCGACGGGCAGGCCGTCGTAGTGGGCCCGTTCGCCGTCCGCGCGGTAGAAGCTGCGCGGCGCTATCCCGGTGGCGAGCACGCTGAACAGCAGGCGGCTGAACATGTCGGGGACGTTGAGCTGTCCGCCGTACCTGCTGTGCGCCAGGATCATGTTGGAGCGGAAGGTGGTGACGGGCAGCCCGCACAGGTCGTGGGCCTCGCGCAGCAGGACCTCGCCGGCCCACTTGCTGGTGGCGTAGCCGCCCGCGTAGCCGCCGTCGACCTCCATCACCGGCAGGGCGGCGCGGACGTCGGTGTACTCGTCGAGGGCGGGCTCGCCGGGGCGGGCGGTGGCGACGGCGACGCTGGAGATGTAGGTGAAGGGCTTCATCCGGCGGGTGAGGGCCAGCTGGACGAGTTCGGCGGTGCCGACGACGTTCGCCTCGAACAGCTCGGGGTAGGGCAGGACGTGGTTGACGAGCGCGCCCGCGTGGACGATGACGTCGACCTCGTCGGCGAGCCGGTCCCAGGTCTCCTGGTCCAGGCCGAGGCGCGGGTCGGCCATGTCGCCGGCCACCACCTCCAGGTGCCCCTCGGCCAGTTCGCCGTAGGTGCGCAGGAGCTCGGGGTCGCCGCTGTCGAAGGCCGCGTCGAGGCGGCCCCGGGCCGCGGCGGCGTCCTTGCCGCGCACCAGGGCGATGAGGCGTCCGCCGACGGGGGCCAGCCTCTCCAGCCAGGTGAGGACGAGGAAGCGCCCGAGGTAGCCGCTCGCTCCGGTGAGGAACACGGTGCGCGGCTCGCCCTCGGCGCGGGGCAGGGCTCGGGCGTCGGCGAGGGTGCGGGCGTCGAGGAACGCGTCCAGGGTGAGGTCCTTGGCGAAGACCTCGGTGCTGCCCTCGCCGTGCACGGAGGCGAAGGTGGGGCGGTCCGCGGCGGCGCCGCGCCGGGCCTCGATGTGCTCGGCGAGGTGCCGCAGGTCGTACGCGGGGCTGATCAGGAGGTCGACCGGTACGCGGACCCCGAAGGTCTCCTGGAGCAGGGTGGAGAACTGCACCGCGGTCAGCGAGTCGCCGCCCAGGTCGCGGAAGTGCGCGGCGGGGTCGACCTCGGCCAGCGAGCCGGAGATGAGGGCCCGGACGGCGCGCTGCACGGTCTCCAGGACCGGGCGGTCGGCGCCGGCGGCGCGGATGTCGGCCAGTTCGGCGTCCTCGCGGGCCTCGGTGTCGGCGTAGAGCTCTTCGAGGCGCTCGCCGTAGCGTTCCACCAGCCGGGGCCAGAGCAGCTTGCGGTGGTCCGACAGCAGGCCGTTGGCCTGGCTGAAGGGCTCGGTCTCGATGAGGACGTCGCGGGGTATCTCGTACGAGTTGAGCCCGGCCTCCTTGGCGAGCTCCTGGAGCGTCTCGCCGATCCGCTGCTTCAGCACCGGGCTTTCCGCGCCGAGTTCGGCGAGCGTCTCGGGGGTGGGGACGACCACGGCGAGCAGGTAGGAGCGCTCGCTGTTGCCGTAGACGAAGATCTGCCGCACGAGCGGACTGGCGGCGAAGAGGGCCTCCAGGCGGGAGGTGGCCACGAACTCGCCCTGGGACAGCTTCAGGACGCTCTTGCGGCGGTCCACGATGGCGATCCGGTCGGGGCCGAGCTCGGCGGCGATGTCGCCGGTGCGGTAGTAGCCGTCCTCGTCGAAGAGTTCGGCGGACAGCTCGGGCTGCTTGTAGTAGCCGGGGATGATGACGTCGGTCTTCAGCAGGAGTTCGCCGCGCGGGTGGGGCGTGTCGGTGCGGAAGTAGCCGAGTTCGGGGACGTCGGCCAGCTTGTAGTCGCGGACCGGCGGGCGCAGCAGGACGCCGTCGACGGAGACGCCGGCGGCCTCGGTGGAGCCGTAGACGTTGTGCAGTTCCAGGCCGAGCAGGGACTCGGTGAAGGCGGTCAGTTCGGCGGAGAGCGGGGCGGAGCTGCTGCTCGCCCAGGTGACCCGGCCGCCCAGGACGTTCTCGCGGAGGTGGGTGCGCACCTCGGCCTCGGCGGTCGCGCGGTCGGCGCCCGCGGCGACGCGGCGGTCGACGTCGCCGCGGAAGCGCTGGTGGAGCATCTCGCACACGCGGGGCACCAGGGAGAGTTCGGTGGGCCGGGCCAGGGCGACGTCCTCGAAGAAGGTCGACAGGTCGCTGCTGGCGGTGAAGTAGCTGGTGCCGCCGCGCGCCATGGTGGCCTTGAGCGAGGAGTGGCCGGCGACGTGGCTCATCGGGGCGTAGTGGAAGGTGACCGCGTAGGTCTCGTCGAACAGCTTGGCCCAGGCGCCGCCCCACATGGCGGCGGCCAGGCGCTCGGTGTACATGGCGCCCTTCGGCGTGCCGGTGCTGCCGGAGGTGTAGATGAGCATCGCGAGCGGGTCCTCGCCCTCGGCCGCCGTGAACAGCGGGGCCTCGGGCAGGGCGGAGCCCCGCTCGACGAGGTCGCCGAGGACGTCCAGGGTCACGTCGGGCCGGGTCTCGGCCAGGCGTTCGCGGGCGGCGGCGAGGGCCTCGCGGTGGGCGTCGGCCTCGGGGTGGACGTCGAAGACGACGAGGCGCCGCACGGCGTCGCTCGCGGCCACCAGGTCGACGGCGACGTGCAGCCGCTCCAGGCTGGCGGCCACGGTGAACGGCTCGGTCTCCGCGACGATGGCCCGCAACTGGGCCGGGGCGGAGCTGGTCTGCAGCGGGACCGAGACGGCGCCGAGGTGGATGCAGGCCAGGTCGATGGTCGTGTAGTCGCGGCTGGTGAAGCCGAGCAGGGCGACCCGCTCGCCGGCGGCCAGCGGCCGGTCGGGGTGGTGGTGCCACTCGCTCGCCACGGCGCGGACCCGCGCCCACAGCTCGCGGTAGGTGGTGGTCTCGTAGCGGGGCAGCAGCCGGATCGAGACCCGTCCCGTCTCGGCGTCCGTCGCGAGTTCCTTGACGCGCTCGCCGATGGCGGGCCGGTCCGCGTGGCTCTGCATGACAGATGCCACCACTTGCGCAAGTCGCATTCTGGTTCTCCGCGTCACGTGATTGGGCCGACTTCAGGAAATGAGGGAATGGGGAAGGGGACGGCCGGCGGGCGCGCGTCGGTATTCCGCGGGGAATACCGACGGCCTCGGGGCCGCTTCGCGAAAGGGCGCCGAGCCGTACTGTCCGTCACTCGATGCTAGGCACACCCGTACGGGCTTCCCGAGAATCGGCCGACTATCTGTCAGGTCCCGGGCCGGTATGGCCGACCGTTGCCGCGAGGCCTTTGCCGACGTGGTAAGAGTGGAGCGGCGCACGGGAAGTGCGCCCTGGATTCCGCCGCGACCGGGTGCCCGAACGGGTGCCCGGCGGACCGTGCGCGGGTCCCTTTTCCGCTCACCGCTCCCCTTCGTCTCCCGGAGTGCGCATCGTCATGCAGGATCGTGCCGCCAAAACACGCCGACAATTGATCCGCTCCGCCGCCGAGGTCTTCGACCGGGGCGGATTCGCGGGATCCTCCATCGGCCAGATCTGTTCCCACGCCCAAGTCAGCCAGGGCGCCCTGCACTTCCATTTCCGGAACAAGCAGGCCCTCGGCGAGGCGGTCCAGTCGGCCGCGGCCGAGATCCTGCTCTGCGTCACCGGGCAGGTGCCCGCCTGGCATCCGGCACCGCTGCAGCTGCTCGTCGACACCTCGCACGCGCTGGCCCGGCGGGTGGCCGGCGACCTGGTGCTGCGGGCGGGTTTCGGCCTGGCGCACGATCCGGGCTGGGAGGGCGGGGCCAGTCCGTGGCAGCACTGGCGGGACTGGGTCCGCGGGGTGCTCCATCTGGCCCGGCGGCAGGGCAGTCTGGCGCCGGGGGTGGACCTGGACGACGCGGTCGCGGCCATCACGGCGGTGATGGCCGGGGTGGAGGGGCTGGAGCGCGACCCGGCCCGGGCCCGCCCCGCGCAGTCGGTGACCCCGTTCTGGCGGCTGGTGCTGCCCCAGCTGGCGGCGGACGCGGTGCGCGGCCGGACCGACCCGGCGGGCGCGCGGGTCGACGCCGTGGGCGGGTGGTGGGACCCGGCGGGTGCGCGGACCGACCCGGCCGGCGGCCTCGCCCGCCCCGGCGGCGAGTCACCGTCGGCGCGCCGGCGGCCCGACGGGCGGCCGGCGCCGCACGCCTGCGGGGCGATGACCGACGGTGAGCTGTGCGGCGTCCCCTACAGGGAGATGAGCGGCTCGGCCTCGTAGGCCCGGTGCAGCAGCTCCAGGAATTCCGGCGCCCCGGGCAGCGGCACCGCCCCGATCCGGCGGACGGCGACGCCCGGCGTCCACGAGTTCAGCACGGCCGCGCCCGCCAGTTCCGGCAGGTCGGCGGGGGTGACCTCGCGGATCCGCTGGGCGATGCCGAGGCGGTCCAGCCGGCGGCGGACGATGCCCATGGTGACGCCGTCCAGCATCGCGGCCTCCGGCCACACGACGGCGCTGCCGTCCCAGAAGGCCAGGTTCCAGATCGACGCCTCGCTGAGCCGGCCCTCGCGGTCGACGAAGGCGACGTCGTCGTGGCCCTGGTCGGTGGCCCGGCGCAGGAAGTAGGTCTTGGCGGGTTCGCCGACGTGCTTGACCGAGGGCAGGAACCGTTCGTGCTCGACCACCGCGAGCGAGAGCGGGCCCCGGGGGCCGGAGGCGGGGGGTGCGGTACGGATCAGGAGCTCGGGTTCCTCGTCGGGCGCGGCCACGGTGAACTCGCCGGACGGCAGGTAGACCGTCGCGGTCAGCGAGAGGTCGGCGGGCGCGTCCGCGAGGGCGGCGCGCAGCCAGCCCCGTACCCGCTCGTCGGGCAGGGCCCGCCCGAAGAGTTCGAGCGAGCCGTGCCGCAGGCGCGCGAGGTGCAGGTCGAGGCCGCGGATCCGGCCGTCGCGCACCTGCATCGCGGTGAAGTGGGCGTAGCCGGCGAAGGCGAGCGGCGCGAGGTCAGGAGCCTCGGCCGTCCGGTCGTTGCGCCTGGTCATCGTGGGGTTCGACTGGGTTGTCGTCATGTCAGGACAAACGACGCGACTCCCGGGCGGACACCCGCCTTCACACCCCGAGGGGTCCGTCAGACCCGCGCGACGGCCGGGAAGGTCCGTCCGGCGGAGGGCTCCACGCGGTCGGCGCCGGCGCGGGCCGCGCGGAGCTCCATCCCGTCGAGGAAGATCTCCAGGCCCGTCTCGAAGTCCTCCTCGGTGGCCCGCAGCGGGGACTGCTCGGGCTTGTCGCCGCCGGGGAGCAACTGCTGGGCCACGTGCTGGATGCACACCCCCTGCACGTACGACCAGAGGGCGATCGAGCAGGTCCGGGCCAGGTCCGGGTCGTCGGTGAGGTCCGCGAGGGCGTCCACCATCCAGTCGAGGCAGGAGGTGTCGGAGAAGTGCCGGGCGGAGCTGGAGGTCACCAGGGCCCAGGGGTGGCGGCAGTAGACCTCCCAGTCGAGCCGGGCGGCGAGCCGCATCGCGTCGCGCCAGTCCGGCGGCGCGGGTTCGGGGTAGGGGTGCTCGTCGCACGCCGCCTGCGTGATCAGGGTGAGCAGCGCGTCCTTGTTCGCCACGTGGCGGTAGAGCGACATGACGCCCGAGTCCAGCTCGGTCGCCAGCCGCCGCATCGAGATCGCGGCGATGCCCTCGGCGTCGGCGATGCGGACCGCGGCCGCCACGATCGCACCCCGCGACAGGCTCGGTGAACTCACTTGCCTGCCTTGTGTCTTGATGGCCATGCGTTATTATACCCAGCAGCTTGCGTACGACGTACGCATAGATTTCGCGTACGATGTACGCACACCGCTCGCCCACGACGCGCGCCGGCCTTTCGCGTACGCCGTATGCAGCGGTTCGGAACTTCTTCGCACCTTCTCCTGAAAGGTTGCCCCCCGTGACTTCCCCTGAATTAGTCGCGGAGCGTGCCGACCGACGGGCCTGGCTGGGCCTCGTCATCGTGCTCGGCCCGGTCGCGCTCGTCGCGATGGACGGCTCCGTTCTGTACCTCGCGATGCCGAGCATCACGTCCGCGATCACGCCCAGTACCGATCAGGCACTGTGGATCCTGGACATCTACGGCTTCGTGGTCTCGTCCCTGCTCATCGCCTTCGGCAACCTCGGCGACCGCTACGGCCGGCTCAAGTTCCTGCTGACCGGCGCCGTCGTCTTCGGCATCGGCTCCGCGGGAGCGGCGTTCGCGCCGAACCCGGAGATCCTCATCGCCTGCCGCGCGCTGATGGGCCTCGGCGGCGCCACCCTGCTGCCCGCCGGCCTCGCCATCATCAGCAACCTCTTCCACGACGCCCGCCAGCGCTCGCAGGCCATCGGCATCTTCGCGGCCACGTTCGCCGCCGGATTCGCGGCCGGACCGGTCATCGGCGGACTGCTGCTGAGCCGCTTCGAGTGGGGCTCGGTCTTCCTCATCAACCTGCCGGTCGTCGTGCTGTTCCTCGCCTTCGCGCCGGTGCTGCTGCGCGAGGTCCGCACCACCAACCCGGGCCGGGTGGACGCCCTCAGCGTCGCCCTGTCCGCCGTCGGCATCCTGCTGGCCGTCTACTCGATCAAGACGGCCGCGGCGGAGGGCTTCTCCCCCGTGCAGGCCGTCACCGGTGTCGTCGGCGTCGCCCTCCTGGTGTGGTTCGTGCGCCGCCAGTTCCACCTGGAGCACCCGCTGCTCGACCTGCGGCTGTTCAAGGACCGGGTGTTCACGGTGGCCATCCTCACCGGTCTGCTGACGCTCGTCGCCTGGGCCGCCGCCGGCTACCTGAGCGGCATCTACCTCCAGTCGGTCCTCGGCTACAGCGTCCTCGCGGCGGCCCTGCTGGCCCTGCCCGGAGCGGCGGTCCTGACCGTCGTGTGCATCAAGACGAGCGTCATCGCCGAGCGGATCGGCACCCGGTCGGCGCTCATCGCCTCCCACTTCTTCATGGGCGTCGGCCTGCTGCTCCTCCTGGCGACCACCACCGAACACGGCGTGGCGGCGTTCATCGCCTCCACGATCGTCGCCGGTGTCGGCTACGGCCTCTCCTTCAGCCTGGTCGCCGACACCGCCGTCGCGGCGGTCCCGCCGGAGCGCGCCGGGTTCGGCCGCCTCGCTCGCCGAGACCAGCAACGAGCTGGGCAACGCGCTGGGCATCTCGCTGCTCGGCTCGCTGGCGGCGGTCTGCTTCCGGCTGTTCGGCCCCGACATCGCGGGCACGCTCAACGAGACGCTGGACAAGCCGGGCCTCTCCCCCCGCCGTCGTCGCCGAGGCCGAGGACGCCTTCCTCACCGGTCTGCACGTGGCGGTCGGCGTGGCGAGCCTGCTCTGCCTGGCCCTCGGCGTCCTGGCGCTGCGCTGGGTCCCGAAGGAGACGAAGGAGGAGCCGGCGGAGGCCGAGAGCCTGACGGCCGCGCCGTAACGCACGGACACTCCCGGCCCTGCGGACCGGCCCCTTCACCACGGGGGCGGAACGCAGGGCCGAGTCGTGGCGTACGGGCCGGGACGCCGCCGCTCGTACGGTCAGCCGCCCGTACGGAAGTCGACGCGGAAGGCCTCCTCCCCCTCCTGCGTCCCGAGGACCCGCACCGCGCCCGGCTCCGGCAGCGGCGCGGCCGCGATCCAGCAGGGCCGGTCGAACTCGACGTACCTGCGGTAGGAGGCCTCGATCGCGACGGGTTCGAACGGGGCCGGGGCCCGCAGGGCGCGGGCCGCCTGGTCGGCGGCCTCCAGCAGCGCGAGGCCGGGCACGTGGTCGACCGGGTGGTCGAAGAGCAGCCGGTCCCCCGGGTCGTTGCGCAGCAGCCAGCGGTCCGGCCGGTCCCCGGCGGCCAGCATCACCTCCCCCGGCGACGCCCGGCCGACCAGCCGGGCGTCCACGGGCGGCGGGAGCTCCCAGCCGCCCCACGCCACGTCCCGGCGGGGACCGCGGACCCGCGCGTACACCCGTTCCGAGATCCAGGTGAACTCGCTCTCGGCGCGGGCCACGATGGTTCCGCCCGCAAGGATCCGAAAGGTCATGTGGAGAGATCCGGCCGTCCGCCGGCCGGCCCCGGCGTCCCGGACGGCGACGTGGACGTCCAGGGCGGTGGCCTGGCCGCGGGGGACGCACAGGCCGGCGGCTATGGCGAGGTCGAGGGTGCTGAGCATGGTCTGGTGGGTCAGCGGGACCTCGTGCACGGCGTGCGCGACGACCAGTCCGCACTGCCGGACGGTCTGGGCCAGGACGCGCGGGTCGTACGGTAACTCCCCCTGCACCGCGGGGCCATCTGACGCCCAGGACGACCTCGCCGGGGGACCGTCTCTCCCAGCCGGTCACGAGGAGGTGCTCCTCCCGACGCAGGTGCGCGTAGGCGGCGAGCGGCGCCGTCGGGGGTGCGGGCGGGAGGGAGGTCAGAGGGGTGGAAGGGACGAGAGAGGCGGTCGGGGCGAGCGCGGCGTCGGACAAGGTTCCCCCTGGTTCGGTTCGGTCCAGACATACCCGGTGCACCGTTGAACTACGGGATGTACGTTCGATTTTGGTCATAGGTAAATGTAAGCCCAAGCAACAGTAAAGCGGGGCCTGTTGTCACCTGCGACCCTCCCGGACCCCCTCCGGCCGGGCCTTGCCACCCTCGAACGCCATGTCAGGTTTGGCGCGAATGTGCGGTCCCCCGCGAGCGCGTCGTATAAAGAAAC